>JALNWK010000014.1 GCA_023230925.1 Limnochordia bacterium | reverse complement strand
CTTATCTCCTATATTGGAGATTGAGCCTCTCGATCCCTTCTTTTCCCTTCTCTCTCATGGGACCCGCGGTATCCGTCGCGTTCGCGATCACCTACCTGAACCCGTAAATTCTTGACTCATACAGCGATCCCGCAGGTCCAATTCCGGCCAGCCCAATATCCTGGCGCCAAGACCTCATCGATGCTGCAAGGAAACACATGGGCTAGGTGTCCAGTTGGCTTTCCCTAGGTCAGACAGAAAGCCCCCTCCAGATTATTGGGCTCGGACACAAATACTGATTCAATATCTTGAAATTCGACTTCTTGTTCTTGGCTATTACATGGTCGACCGTGTATTGCCTCCGTCTGCCTGTAAGATCGTCTTCAAATAGCGGCTTCAAGCGTTGCTTCATGTACCATAGCAAATAATACGAAAGCATACACAAAAAACATGACAACGGATTCGGTTGTCAACCTTACTTTTGCTCAGCACTTTTCCGACACGGATGCCGAGTTTCCCATCACCGTCTGCCTTTTTGGTACTGCTATTTGCTCAAGCTTGCGCTTAGTCCTTTCGCGTCTTTTATCTCGATTGTACCCAGGCTTCACAATTTCAGATCGACTCTATATGGTTTCACTATCGGGTTATCCTTACCAGCATCATACCTTGAAGACCCCTTACTACTGGTAGTCCTTGATCATTTAATAATATCAGTTAACAAGTTCTCTTCTCACAGAACACACCGACGGATATCAGGCATTTCACTCCAGATCTGACCGTCGAGGGTTCGTCCTTTCGCTTTTCTACGTGTTCCACCCCACTGCTTAAAGAAAAAGGCCATATCCTTCTTCTGGCATTCGTCACGAATACATCTAATCCAACGGATATCTACCGGTCTTGCTCCCGGCCCGGACTCACCACCGACAATCACCCAGTCCACCTTTTCAGGGATCCCATGGATCGGTCCTAACAGTGGCTCTAATGACAGAAACCGAACAGATGCGGGTACAGACATCAGATCCTCAATCCGGTAATCATACTCCTGAGCCTCAACAGTAACCCCCATCCAAACGTTCGGGGGCCATGCCAGATCGCGACTTAGCTCCCGCAGCCGCTTAGAACGTTTAGTAAGGATCTGAAAGGTGTGTTTTGATGCCTTTTGCATCACCTCAAAAACTTGCCGGATATATGCGCTAGGAATATCTTCGTGGAAAAGGTCGCTCATCGAATTGACAAACACTAGGCGAGGTTTCTGCCAGCGAAGCGGCTGTTGTAGTACATCCGGTTGGAGTGTAACATCAAATCCATTGCGGTAACGGTGCATTCCCATCGCTTTAAGACGTCTCGCCATTCGTTCAGCATAGCAATGTCTACAACCTTCACTAATCTTACTGCACCCAGTGACGGGATTCCATGTAATCTCTGTCCACTCAATTTTTGAAATACTAGCCATCGGAACCACCTTCGGAGTCTGCTTTTGCATAGTCAACCAACTGGATCGTACCATAGAAACATACGTTCGTAAAGATTCTCTGAAGAGGGTATCCCTCGGTACCTTTTGAAGACTCCTGCATCACTGTTGCATGATTGACTACACCAATTTCCTCTAGTGTAGGAATACCCGAAAGACAACCACCTTAAGGAAACCTTATTGTCGGGTTTTGATTGAACGAAAACCGACCCTCGTATCCGGAAAAAGCACGCTTATTCTCCTTACGGTAGTCTCTAAGGACAGTGTTTAGGTGTTTTTTAAGCCACATCGTCTGATCTACCCATGAACATAGTGTTTCATATTCGATGGTCTGGCCTGCAAATCTATCGAATAGTTGCTTCTGTAAGACTGTCAAATCTGGTTCTTCCTCAAATAGCATTAACTGATGGGGGTTATCATTCTGATAAGCGCAAAAGCTACCATCTGGACTCACCTTCCACATTGTATTCTTCATCAGTTGTCTGCCCTTCACATGATTAGTTGCATGTAGCAACACATACTTAGTAGCACGATTGGTTCCAAGCATCCGCATATGAGTTACGTAACGGGCGTTAAGTTGCTTTGAAAAGAGATTGATAGTCTCTATGCTGCGCTGATCGGGATGGTCAATCGCCATCAGACTATTCCAGTCAGGACATCCAAAGAGTCTATCCATGTTAGCTGCCTGCGATTCATGCCGAATGGCCATATCCACGTAACGGAACATGAAATTGATCAATAACTCAACTCTTGGATATCTCATAAGACGACGTAACAACTGCATGGACAATCTGAAACCGAATGGATCAATGAAGAGGAAGGAGGGTTCAAGTCTTTTTCCTTTGCGGTCTACCGAATCAAGAAGACTATTGATGACGTCCTCAAAATCACGATTAACAAGATCAACGGAAATCTTAGAAGGAAGCTGTAGCAAAGCAAGTTCTCGCTCAAGTGCCTCACAATTATGCTCCTCGGCTTCAAGAAAAAGGAAGTGAACGTTGCTATGTTTGAGTATTGCATCCTTGTCCCGATGATCCAGAAGGGTCTGCAGCGCCAGAAGAGGTGAGCCAAGTTCACCGGTCGTATGGCGACCACGTCCAGCATGAGTATCTACATATAGCATTTGCCCTTTTACCGACCCAAGTATAGCAAACCAACCACCTAAATACTCTGACAGAATTCTGTGTTTAGCATGTTGAAGGCCATCGTAGTTAGACCAGTATGTTTCATTAGTGTCGCTCGCCATCATAGATAGTCCTCCTTATAATGAGCGTCTTGTAATCCGAGCTAAAATCGGGTACAAAGCACGATCTCACCAAACCTCGCTTCTTGCTATTCCTAGGACCGTACGGCATGCAGTCACTCAAGTGAGAACAGCGTAAAGCTCAGTATGGTCCATATCCATATGTATCAATCCCCGTTGGTAGTATTGTACTACACCACTTTACTACGGTAAATATATGTTAACACATGTCTTGCGTTTCTTCCAGATGACTGGTCATTCTATGCAAGAAACGCATCTCGTGAAAATGGATACGTGCTGAATTGGAGCGGTAGTAGCCAGCACCCCCGTCCCTGAACCATCGAAAAAGACTACGGGTAGCATGATTAGATCGAGCTAATCCATAGGAGATCCGGTTGGTGGAGATCACACTGTCGGTGTTTGTCAAGATAGTTGTCGTCTTTTTCTGTTAAGAAACCTTTGTTACTTGAGTGTCTAAGACTTCTTCTTTTTCTGGGTTCAGCAATACCTTCTCAGATAGAAGCCACTTTCGAGCATCTCCGGACCGTCTTTCCGGGTGCTTGGCTTTTGCGGCTTTGTAGACGGCTGAGGATGCCATCGGTGATGCCACTGTGCGGCTATTCGGGGTTCAAGAACTGCATACCGCTATGACGGTGCTCATGTCTGACACATAATGGATGTCCCCCCATAATGATGAAAGAGAAAACCCCGTCATATAGAGGCTTCTGGTTATCCGTGTTATGATCCAAACAGACTATGTCCGTAACGCGCTATTAATCCCCACGCTCCGAGTTCCTCATACTCTGTTGGAACTGGCAACCAATATCCTCCCAGTTGTCAGTTCCATACATTGGTCGTGTACTCCCCTGTCTTCAGGCGTGACAACTAATGCGGAGTTTGTCCCAATTTGTC
Organism: Limnochordia bacterium; assembly: GCA_023230925.1. Lineage (NCBI taxonomy): Bacteria > Bacillati > Bacillota > Limnochordia > Limnochordia bacterium. The sequence continues at coordinate 59,559 of JALNWK010000014.1, read as the reverse complement.
AGTGCTCTTTCTACTTCTCGAGTTTCACCTCTACCTCTAAACGAGATCTCACATTGTTTGACCAAGCGGCAGCCAAGGATGCAAAAGAGTACATGGACACGGTTCCTAGGTCTAATACGATGATATATTGGGCAGATGTAAGCGTTTGACATGACCAAAGCCTCTTTCCGCATGCTTTGGCCAGCACCACGAAGCACCAATTGTTGCAGTATGTCAGTGAGGAATTGACGAAGCTATTCTTTTCATTCAAGACTGACAACATCAAAAAGACCAGCATTCACAAGGGCTCGCCATGGTTCATACTGTACATGCCCTTACCGCCAACGAAGATTATTCGTTGGCGGTGGTGTTGCTCGACTCTAACCGTATTCAGCATTATCCCGTGAAAATAGGAGAACCTATGTGGCGTTTGGTTCAGTATCGCGCAAACAATGAAAATGCCTCCGTGGCTATAGGAGAAGAGGAGCTGAAAAGGCTCGCACTACAGCAAAAAAGCTGCTGCTTCTACCATGATAGAAATACAAGAATCCCACTGCTTTCGCGCACAACCTACAATCCAACCAAAGGCTTCTATCGATACAGATAGCACAAGCATTAGCCAGATTCCTTCTGCTCATCTGCCAATTTCTCGGCGATGGCACTTAGCTTGCGCAAGCGGTAGTTGACTCCGGACTTGGTTAAGGGGGGATCGAGGTATCTACCGAGTTCAGATAGACTAATATAGGGATGCTCTAGTCTGGCCAAAGCAACTTGAAGCAGGCTATCGGGGAGTTTATGCAGACCGATCTTTGACTCAATAAGTTTAATATCGTTAACTTGATCTAGGGCAGCTTTGATCGTCTTGTCCATGTTGGCCGTTTCACAATTGACTAGTCGGTTAACTTGTCCTACTACATTTTTCTGCACCCTGACATCTTCAAATTCAAGTAGCGCAGCACTGGCACCGACCAATCGGAGGAAATCTGCAATACTATCAGCGCGTTTTAGGTAGACCACCGGGCTTCTGTTTCGGTAGATCCGTCCAACACCTTCCATGCCCAGCTCCCTTAGGTAATCCGTCACTAAATCGGCTTCGGCTCGATCCGAAAGGCTTAGCTCCAAATGATACCCTCGTTTCGGATCGGTCACAGAACCGGTACACAGGAAAATAATCCGCAGATAAGCCCTTTGGCAACACTTGCGCTTTAGGCTCACCTTTGCCTCGGTAAGAAGGCTAAGATCCTCTTCGGGAATACGGATGACATACTTTGCCTTATTCTGGCGTCCTCCCCGGACCACTTCCAAAGAACCGTTGAGTCCTACTCTTTTAAGTAGCATAAACGCGCGTTTAGCTCCCGAGGGGTGATCGAACCAAAACTCCAACTGTCTTCTACCTACCGTATCCTTACTTAGACGTCCGGCTAAATCGACTAACACCCCAAGCTCCGCTTCCACACAACACTCCTTTTCCACAGGCAAAGTGGCAAGTTCTCTTTTTACTCTACGGGAAAATGTACCAGCCATAAGCATCTCCTTACCGTTTTTTGCCGACTATTTCAACCCTAACCTGCCCACCAGCAACCACCGCAGAAACGATCACCGGCAGTGTAGTATTGTTCCGGAACTTGAAATCCACGTCAGGCCAAGCCACTGTGGCATCCATACCCCGAGCAATGTAGGTAACCGACATACCATGTAAATGCCGTTCCACAATCTCAAGCTTGGCAACCCGCACCGCATTGTACAGTGTGCTAGAGACTTGACAGACCCCACCACCAATATCATCTATAACTGAACTGCCTACTATTACCGGTGCGGGACGATATCCCTTATCATAGGTGCGTTCCCCCACCACCTGGTTAAAGGAAAAGGTCTCTCCAGGACCCACCACCGTATTATTGATCGCTTCCATACACAATCGGATGTTCTGCATTCTACCAGGACTGCCCATGAGGGTGGTATGAAAGACCCCCAATGATTCATCGAGCGTGACCAACATCTCAAAGGTAATCTCAGGTCGAATCTCTGAAACGACGGAGGAAAGGGACTCCCTAGGAGATGCTTCTAACACCATGCGGACCGTACCATCAATATCGATCATCTTGCCCATTTCGCCGGGGATAATCTCCCGGGTTTTTTTGTCAATCTGCGCGTTTACCGGTGGCGTATTATACACTTGGGCCTTTCGCTCCACAATCCGTCGTACCTCATGGGCAAACAATCCACCGACTGGCTGTCCATCTAGCATCACCCCCGGTCTTACTCCGTAAACCAACCGTTCAACCCGCTGGATGAAGCTACCTAGGATAACTACGATCAACAAAGGTAGTACAAACATGCGAATTTCTCGGGGAGTAATGACCGTAAACACCGTTCTAGATGACATCCATGCCACCCCGCACAAATCATTTAGTCAGAGGGACTTCACCTAGGATCCGCTGGTTCTGGTCTAGGAAGATGACTGCATTAGCACCGTCTAAAGCCTTTTTAGGAATAGAGACAACATGCCCAGGATAGGTAATCACCATGATCACGATATCCTCTGGGCCCGGTCGTTGGATCTTGGTATGGACAATAAGCTGTCCCTTTCGTTTGGTAACCTTCTCGATCTTGATGCTATACCCTCCCGTGGAACACTTGCCAAGGAAAGCACCGATTAAAACCTCCCTGTCGAAATCTACTTGGGGAGGTGTTCCCGGGTTCCAGAAGGCAGGCCAGAGGGACTGCAATTGATCCTGGGAGGTAATCACCGTATAGGTGCTAGTCAGCGCACCAATAGAACCAACCTCACACAGTTCGATCTTTCGGTCCGCCATAAACCCGATCACCATCGCAATTACCACTCCAACAATTATTAGTCCCTTGTTCATTTTATGCCCCCCAGGTCGCAAATAGAATATTCATAATGATACTGGCCAGTCTATCCGGTGCATGGTGGGCTAGGCACTGCCCATCGAGGAGGGGATGCACCACAGGGATACATCCTAAACTGCGAATCTGTGCGGCATCAACTTCCACCGCATAGGAGCCTTCTTTGGCGTAGCGTTTGGCCAACTCCACAGTCACCGGTTCACTATTCATGATCACATAGTCTACAATGGGAAGACCAACATGGTCGAAGACCGCCCGTACATGATCCGATGCCGTATACCCATCGGTTTCCCCCGGCTGGGTCATGATGTTACAGACATAGATCTTCAAGGCTGAAGCCTGGGCAATGGCCGAGGCGATCTCCTTAACTAGGAGATTCGGTAGAATGCTAGTGTACAGACTTCCCGGACCCAGAATGATAATATCGGCCTCATCAATAGCAGAGACAGCCAAATCCGTTGGTTTGGGATTCTTCGGTGAAAGCGAAACCCGGCTGATCTTCTTCCGTTGCTCTACAATACTGCACTCACCGCTGGCCTTAGACCCGTCAGCAAACTCCGCCTCCAGGACCACCCGGTTTAAGGTAGAAGGTAATACGAGGCCTCGCACCGCGAGAACCCGACTGGAAAGCTTAATCGCTTCCTGAAAGTCTCCGGTAATATCTGTCATGGCCGCCAAGAACAAGTTGCCAAAACTATGACCCGCAAGTCCATTTCCCTGGGAAAACCGATACTGGAACAGCTTCTCCATCAATGGTTCTGTATCCGCTAGGGCAACTAAGTTGTTTCTGATATCTCCCGGCGGAAGAACCCCAAGCTCCTGGGAAAGCCTACCAGAACTACCGCCATCATCGGTTGTGGTGACGATGGCGGTAATGTTCGTAGTATACTCCTTTAGTCCCCGGAGCATGGTACTAAGGCCCGTTCCCCCACCAATTACAACGATCTTGGGCCCCCGGTTTAGCTGCCTCGTCTTATACACCACATCAACAATATCCTCAGCTTGGTAGGGGCAAAGAACACCTGTAATCGAAAGAACTACCTGCCGGATCCCAAAGGTAACTGCACCTATTCCTAAGACCAAAAACCCAATGGCTAGTCCTTCGTAGGAACCGGGGGCCACCAACTGCCTCAACGGTTCTGCAAGCCCCGCAAAAAAGGGTCCCCAATCCGGGCTGTTCACTGCCAAGCCCAGTCCTAGGGCCAGGAGAAAGATACCAAAAATAATCAGAGCAACCCATCTTTTTACCCGCATGCCGGGGTACAACCATTTCCAGAAATGCATAAAAGAAGCCCCCCGCAAGACTAAATATCGCGATGCTCAAGCACAGTCTTGTACCCTTGACGTTTTACATAGGCCGCTAGATGATTGGTTACAGCCACGGAACGATGCCTACCTCCGGTACAACCAACGGCGATAGTCAAATGGGTCTTCCCTTCGGATACATATTGGGGCACTAGGAAAGACACAAAGTCAAGAAACTTGTCCATAAACCGCTGGGTGATGGGCCATTTAAAGATGTATTCATCCACCGGCCCATCGTTTCCGGTCAGGTGTTTTAATGAGTCCACGTAAAAGGGATTCGGTAGGAAACGAACATCAATAACCAAATCGGCATCTAGGGGAATCCCCTTCGCAAAACCAAAGGAAATGCATGTAACCGTTAGTCTGTCACTTTCCGCCTTGTCCAGATAGGCGGTAAGCTCTGCCTTAAGCTGTGGAACGGATAGAGCAGAGGTATCGATGATCCGATCCGCACATCCCCGTAACTCACCAAGACGGCGACGCTCCTCGGAGATTCCCTCGGAGATACCTCGCTCTTTGGAGAGGGGATGCCGGCGTCTTGTCTCTTTATAGCGCCGGATCAAGATCTCATCTGAAGCCTCGAGAAAGAGGATGCTGTGCTGGTACCCCATTAGCTCTAGTTCCTCGAGGGCAGCAAACAGATCATCAAAGAACTCGCCCCCGCGAATATCGCATACGATGGCCACTCCTTGAAACTTGCCATCGGAATGTGAGAACAATTCAGCAAATTTAACCAGTAAGACTGGTGGCAAGTTGTCCACACAAAAGTAACCATAGTCCTCAAAACAGCGAATTGTCTCAGTCTTACCAGCTCCGGACAATCCGGTAATAATCACTAGTTTAGTGTCTTCAGCCAAGCTAACCATATCATGAACCGCAAACCCCACTTTGGGGGTAAAAGCGGCGCCGCCCCCCCTCTTACTCAATCCACCTGGAGCTTAGCCACTGATTCATCACAAGATGATCAACCCAACTACCTGGCATTTATGATCTGGGATACTGAAAGGCCCGCTGTCTGGGCGTGTTTGATACCCCGGGCAAAATCCCCGACGCGACTTGGGCTGTGGGCATCGGAGCAAATCGCAAAAGCCGCCCCGGCCTCTTTCCCGGTCATAATGAACTCTGGGTTGCTTTGCAGGTGACTTGTGTTGATCTCTAGGGCAACACCTTCTCTTGCACAAACCATTGCCAAGGCTCCCGTATCTATACTTAATGATAAACCAGGATGGGTTACTATGTCCACATCATTGTTTTCCACGGCGGCAATTAGGGCCTTGGTATTGTGTTCCCTAGACCAGGCGCGACCAAATCCGGTAAACCGCGCCAGGTAATGAGGAAATAGTAGTTGTAAAGCTCCCAGTGTTCGTCTAGGAATAATGTGCAGGTGAAGACCAACTAATAGAAGGTCTAGTTCCGCAGCAATAAATGGCGGAACATCAATATGACCATGTGGATCAATCACATTGGCCTCAAGGCCAACTAACACTTCGATCCGGTATTTCCGAGCGCAACGCTTGGCTTGGTTTCGAATTTCCCGTAGGATCCCAAAGTCTCTAATCCCGACTGTAAACCAACTGGCTGGTCCATGGTCGGTAATGGCAACCTGTTCTAGTCCTAGCTCAGCTGCGGCCTTGACGTTCTCTTCCACAGTTCCCTTTCCATGGCTGAAGCGAGTATGGGTATGTAGGTCAGCGAAAACATGCACAAGCAAGCCCCTCCGACCCTAGTATGTGCCACTTACTCACTAATTAGCATTAGTTCCGCGGGGTAGCGTACCATGGCAATCTCATTGGACTGGTTACCGGTGAAGGTACCAACTGCCGCAGAGACAAGACCGTAGCCAACCCGTAGTTGCTTGCCTTCACTCTGGAGCCCATTGCCCGTTAGCCCATAAAGGTTGATCCGACCAGCATTATCCCCAATCACAAGCAAAGACTTAGCAAGGAAGTCTCCTCCAGCCATGGCAAAGACCGGTGAGCTACTCAAGGTCCCCGCAAAAAGCCTTTTGAATTTGTTTTGTGGGGTGATCTGCCACACCTGGACTTCTCCCCGAGCCATGGCCTCACCAGTCTCAGTGAACACCTCGGTTTGGCCGCTACCACCAATATCTGCAGCGTTCAACGCCCGAATGTGACTAATCTCACCGGTACGACTGAGTTCTACAAAACCCTCCGGTTCCTGCCACATCAGGAGCACCAGCTCATCAAACACAGTCAACTCAGTTGTTCTGGCCAGGCGCGTGCGGATGAGATAGTCCACTCCTTCGGTTCGAGCTAAACCTGTGGCCAGCCGCACGGGAAAAGTGTTGGCTCCACTCCATACTTCTTCAAAACCTTTACTCGACCAATGGTAGATACGGTACTTGGTGTTGGTCATGACCAGAAGCTCAGGGCCACTGCCCCGAAAGTCACCAACAGCCATGTAAATGGGGCTAGCCGTCTCAAACAGATTAGGGCTCTGCCAGAGAACCAACCACTCCCTACCACTCCAAGTTAGGGCATAAATGAAGGTCTCTCTAGCCTCGTAGTTGCGACCTAAAATGATGAGTTCATCCTTCCCGTCCTCATCAAGGTCCATCCTCTCCACTTGTAGGATCGCTTCCATTAGGTAATCCTGGGCTTGCCAGAAAACACCCATTCCCCTGGCGGTACCGGAAAACACTAGCAAGACTATACTGAAGAAAACGATTATCCTTGACATCTTGGAGCCTGCCTTTTCTCTAACATCTATCTACTAATTCGTCGATAACACCAAAGTACCTGCTTTAGAGAAACCACCCTCTTACCTGATCCTGTTGTGCGAAGGTTTTCTGGATGGCCGTTAAAACCTGTTCTGCCCTCGCCTGCCATGAATTAGCCAATGCCAATTGCTTTCTTTGTTGAAAGAGTTTCTTCGGAGGATGTCCTAGAGTGGGGGTTTGTGGTCGGGGATCGTGCGGTTCCTGTTCCAGGTCGCTTAAGGATAGGCTACGACTACCCCATTTCAGTCCCAAGCCAGTCTCATCCAAAGGCAGGCCAAGCTCTGCGAGGAACTGGTGTATATGCGTTTGCAGCTGCTCCGGTGTGCAACTACCAAACACCAAGGGAGCCAATCCACCTAGATCCTGTTGGGTGAACACAATTAGTGGTTTACCTAAGGCAAGGAATTCATAGACTTTAGGCAGCACACTCTCCTCCGGGGGCTTAAGGATGATCATATCTAAATGATGCAAATAGGGAGGCATATCCTCTGTGCTCCGGGGACCAAGGACATAGACATTTGGGGACAGATCGGAGGGGCCTACTCCCATGCACTCGCCAATCAGAACAAAGGAACAGTACCGGTAATAGGCAGCAGCTTGTCGAATCAACTCCACGGCGGCTTCATCGTCTAATGAACCCACATAACCAATGATGGGCCGACGCACGTAGAGGAACTCATCGGGGATTTGCTTTGGCTCTTTGAATAGATCTCCTACGCATCCGTCGAGGATGAGGTGTACATTAGGATGTTTGCCGTTTAGGCTAGCAAACAACTGCGCAGAACTGCAGAAGAGCAACTGGGCATTAGGGTTGATTGGCTCATCGGCAGCTTGGTATTCCTGGATCAAGATCGATCTGGTTCGTCTAGGTAAGGGATACTCTTTCTCCGTCCACACCACACCATACTTAGTCCGCTGTAGTAAAGAGCGGCGGCTGTTAATGTACAGATTCTGAGCCGCCTTTTTCACCTCATGTTCATTGGTTTCATAGAGATAATCCACATGCCACCCTTGGGCAGCAATACGCCAGAGCAACTGGCCTGAGCGTGACTCATGGTCCCAAGGACCCTTTGCCACATACAATAGGGAACGAAGTAGTACCTTTGGTCTTTCCTTGGTGAACCACAGCAACGGCTGCACCCCCCCTTCTACCCAACACCTATCTCTTGGGGAAACAAGCTCAGCACATATATTAATATGCAAGTCGAAGGGAAAACGTGACTCTTTTTCACATAGATTGCTTTTGGGGAGTGTAAACCATAGGACTGCTAAAGCATATAATTAGCTAGTAGAAAGCGGAAAAGGAGGATGGTGTATGTCCACCCCCGAACTATGGGAAGCCAAAAGAAAGGTGCTCAAGCATCCTGCTGTTGAATATATTCCCTTGTATCCATATCCCATCGCCAAAGGCCGTCTCCAAGAGCACCCAGACACGGTTCGACTAACGGTGCTAACAAACCCCGGGGAATATGAGCAGCTCCAGAACGAGTTGCAGCTGAAAAAACACTTTGTGGATTTTAGTGAGTCACTGGTTATTGCGGTCAAGAATGCAGAGGTACTGGAGATCAAATACCGAGGCTTCATTGTCTGGACCTTTGCCAGACTTGAACCTGCTAACTACCACATTTTCTCTGTAACCCGTCGGTATTTTTATAAAAACCAGCTGCACTGGCAGCTATACGACTTGGCAGGGGAATTACAGTCCTGGTATAATCTAACTTTATAGCAGTCAGGGTAATGCTAAAACTAGCATTACCCTGACCGTGTATTCCCTTGACAATGCTTCTATAGCCGTTGTCCAAGCTATCCGAAACACCCTTGGTCCTGCTGCGTAAAATGTGGAAGAACAGGCGTAACACCCGTTCTTCCCATTTACCTTTAGCAGAGGTTTTCGGGCTGAGGGCAGGGCCCTTCCACTGTTAGCAGCAGCTGTTGGGTCTCGGTTACCTTCACAAACAAAGCCACGATAACTTTCTGATGCAGGGTCTGATCATTGAGCAAGTCGAAGGAGATGTGCTCTATACACGGCATAACCCGTACGTTGCAGTCCTGATTGGCACCTGCTACATCCACCGCGACACTAAAGGGCACATCCTCCGCCAAATGGTGCTCAAGATCGTCCTCCCCGATAAAGAAGACCTGCTTATGCACAATGCCCTGTACCAATACCTTGCAGTCAATCACCGTTGTTTCCAACTCTTCAATCCGCGCAATAATGTCCCTGATCTTAATTGCAGGCATTGGCAGCTGAATCGTTGTCTCCTGCAAGAACTGGGCAGTATTTTCACCACAGACCTTCTCCAGCTTTACACAGGTTCCCACATCCGATAGGAGTACGGTGACCTGCCGCGGATTAGTCACCTCGATGAATAGGTCGACAACAACCTTTTCCTGTAAAGTGGTCGTCACTTCAGCACCCGGTGGGAAGATGAGCTTAAAGCCCACATGCACCACTTCTGCATGCACTTGGACATCGTGAAACTCCATCGTCCCTATGGCATCTACGAAATGGCTGAAGGGAATGTCGACTGCTTGATGTCTTTCTAGATTACTCTCATCAATGAAGAAGATTTGCTTATGCACAACACCTTGCACGATGACCTTATCGCAAATAGGTTCGAAGGTAATATCCCGTACTTCTGCCCGAATCTCACTAATCTTCCGTGCCGCAACCTCCAACTGAATGGTCTCTTCCTCTAGCAGCTGGCCACACACCTTCGCCACCACTTCGTCAATGATCACCAAGGGGCCTTGCCCAATGCCCACAGCAATGTTTTGGGTCTCTGTCACTTTGGCAAAGATCTCCATCACTATTTTTTGCTGCAGTAGTGTGGGGGAGAGAAGATGATGAGCAATATGCTCGATACACGCTTCTACCTGGCAATGCATGCCGGGCTCTGCTTGGGGAATATCCAAAAAGGTGGAAAAGGGTACATCTTCGCCTTTGTGATACACCATGTTATCTTCGCCAACGAAGAAGATTTGTTTATGCACAACACCTTGCACAATGACCTTATCACAAATGACATCACAGACTAGATCCCGCACCTCACCACGGATCTCCCGGATCTTGATCGCGTTTCTTTCTAGATTCAGAATGTTTTCCAGGAGAACCTGTCTTGTGTTTTCGCCAACAACAACTTGTGCCTTTATACAAGAAGCCAAACTGTACCCCCCTTTTTCAGGCGCATTTTCAGCACCATTTAACACCGCCAACTGTCTTTGGTCCTTTGGGTCTACGCCTTCGCCGGTCTCCGACTTAGTCTTTTTGCAGATAAGGCACTGGTACTTATACACTGGATCACTTGAATGTAGGGCGATAGCTTCTTTTGTCTCGGGGATGGATACCAAGTCGGTCTTTTCTTTCCTTTGGCCCTTCTTCCATAGTCGATACAGGCCAAACAACACAATGAGTACTACAATGGCAACGAGTAACGGAAGTCCCAGCATGCCCCCCTCCCTGGAAAAGACCCTGATCCTCCACTCACCATAACACCCGGTGGGGATTTTCCCTCAGTCACTATCAATATATGTACTAGGACTCTAGTGTGACAAAGGAATCCTCTTTTCTAATTACTAGACTATGGTTCTGAACCCATTTTGGATACTTGTCCCGTTCCAGAAAACAGGAAACACAGGGTAGCCGCACTGATCGGAAACTTGAAGGATTGGATAAGGGCTGCAACTGCAGCCCTTATCTTTACGGAGTCACTTCTACCGCGACCACAACCTCCACAGGTCTTGGTGCCGGTTCTCCGACCACTTGCAGGACCAAGGTTTCTGTGATGACTTCCTCGATCCCAGGACCACTTACAGCAGTGACCACGAAAAGCTCAACTAGGATGTCTACCTTGACAAATATCTCCAGGGTAATGGTTTGGGTTAGCACTGTGCCATCCGGCGATAGCTCCGCTGCCAAGTCAATAACTTCAATATTGATTTGAGCGCCCATCTCGGGTGTTGCTCCAGGAACCGGTACTGTCACGGCAAAGGGTACTAGCTCCTCAACCGTATGGGACTGCCCATCGGTACCTTGATAAACCACTGCCTTTTCGATGGTGCCCACAATCTCCACGGCATCCTCTTCCACAGTGGGGGTGGCCTCGGCAACATTTAGGGTGATCTCGGTAATGCTTGCTGCCGGGGGATCGAGCTCAACGGTACTTGGCACATCTAGAGTGACTGTGTTCTCGTTTACCACTAGCAAGGTCTCCACAAGGATCCGTTCAAGGGTAATACCCTCACCGATGACGTTGGTGATCACTTCTACCTGCTGATGGGAAACAATGCTTACCATGGCCTCAAGGACGATGGTCTGGTCTACAGTAATACAGTCGGTCAGTGTGGCTAGGATCTTCTCAATGACCACATCCGCCAATACTTCTCTTCCAGCCACTGGTTCAGGGAGGGTAACCTCGATGCTAAAGGGTACTTCCTCGGTGAACTGCTGTACCACGTCATCTGTATCGACATAGGTTATTTCTTTAATCACATTTCCTTCGACTAGGACCATATCGTCTAGAACGGTCACATCGGTGATCTCCACAGTACCAGTCACTTCGCGTAGCTTCAGGGCAGGCGTGGGCAAGGTAATTTCGGTGCGAATGATCTCTTGCTCGGTGGCCTCCACTTCCTCTTCAAGCTTGATTAGGGCAGGCACCACCTCGGGTAGGACTGGTCCGGGGGGCACAAGAGGCACCCGTCGCTCTATGAGAATCTGACGGGTATTCTCACCAATCACCTGATCAATCTTCAGCAGTGGGCCTTGCCCGATGACAAGACTTACTTGCTGAGCTTCGGTTACGGTAGCAGTAAGGGATACAACCACCTTCTTGCGCAATAACGTTGGGCTAATCAGTTGAAAGATGATATCCTCCACCACAGGAGTAAGCAGAACCTGCATGCCGGGGGCAGCACCGGGAACATCAATGAACCGACTAAAAGGTAAATCCACTGCTAAGTGGTGAGCAACTCCTTCGGAGATGAAGAAGATCTGTTGGTGCACAACCCCTTGGACAATCACCTTATCCGTAATGACCTCTGTAACCAAGTCGGTGAAAGTCGCTACGATCTCATCAATTTTCTCTGCGGGCAAGGGTAATGTGATGTCTTCCTCCAGGATGAACTGAATATCCTCTTCGGCCACAAAGCGATTCACTTGAAACAACGGCTCTTCCGTACCAACCGTAACACCAACTACCGTCAGATCTGTTACCTTGACAAAAAACTCAACAATGACTTTTTGCTGCAATGTGGTGGCATTGATTAGGTTAAACTCAACAGCCTCAATGGTAGGACTGATCTGAACATGCATGCCCTCGGTAGCTCCGGGGATATCTACAAAGGTACTAAAATCCACATCTTCAGCTACATGTCTTTCTAGGTTGTTGGTATCCACGAAGAAGATCTGTTTGTGTAGTGTCCCTTGGATGAGAACCTTATCGGCAATGACCTCCGTCTGTAGTTCTTGCACCGTTACCCTGATTTCTGAGATCTTAATGGCAGCCACAGGCAGGGTAAAGGTGGACTCAATTAGCTCCTGGGTCGTACCCTCGCCAATCACTGGACGACCTAAAATGTCCAGATCCCCGGGGGTGAACAGTATCTGCTGTTCTTCGAGAACCTTAACAAAGATCTCTAGGACTACTTTTTGTAGAACCGAGGTGCCATCTTCACTGAGAATAAACATGATGTGCTCGACTAAGACATTTACCTGCACGATCATGCCGGGTAGCGCACCGGGAATATCAACAAAGGTGCTGAAGGGAATATCCTCCGGTTGATGGTGCACGAGGTTGTCAGTACCTACGAAGAAGATCTGTTTGTGCAAGGTTCCTTGCACAATTACCTTGTTGGGGATTACCTCGGTGGTTACGTCCCGAATCTCCGCCCTGATCTCCCGAATCTTAATCGCCACAACTTGCTCTTGCATCGGCGTTACTTGCTCTATCTGTAATCTCTTTTTGATGAGTTTCGGTTGGAACTTGATCGGAGGCTTTGTTTGCGCAACGTTCACGCTGACCGGCATCCCCATTGCCACCGTGGCATTCATCTTCCGCTTCTTGATTTTCAAGGGCTCCTTCTTTCTGGCCATATAGGCTATACGCGGTTTTGCCATGGGCAGGTACCTCCTTTTGACAGAATCGGCAACACTCATCTTGCCTAGTTTCAATATATTCGGCAGCAAAACACCAGTGTATCCTATTTTCCTAGATAGGAAGGCAGTACTAGAAGGTAACACACTTCGCGAAAGAAAGCATAGAATATAGCAGGAAAGGCACCGCTTCTCCTTACCAGGCAAAGGTACCCCCCTGAACTTGGCATTATCTATTGTTAATAAATTGGCGAGATTAGCACATCGGGCACTTAGGCTAAAGGGTGGCAGTTGCCACCCTTTCTTAGTCCTTGGGACGGGAGAAAATCGCGGCTAGGGTACCAAAGATCACCGCCGCGGTGACACCAAGGCCGGTTAGTTCAAAGGCACCAGTAAACAGGCCCTCCCAGCCAAGTCGTTTGCTTTCACTAATGATCCCCCGAGCAATGGAACTGCCAAAACCACTAACAGGCACTAAGAACCCGGCTCCTCCGAAGGAAACCAAGCCTTTATAAATCCCAAGTCCTTCCAAAATGGCACCGGATATGACCAACGTGACCAGAATATGTGCTGTTGTGAGGTTGAATTTATCAAAAGCCAATTGGGATAATCCGCAGATTAATCCCCCGAACAAAAAAGCCCAAAGATAGGTCATTGTGCTTCCACCACCACTGCATGGGCAACGCCCGGAATAGATTCCCCCTGTTGATAGCTCAGGGGACTGAAAAGGGCACCTGTGGCCATAAACAGGACCCTTCTATAACGTCCCTGTTCCAGTAACTTCATAATGTAACCAAGGAATACAACTGCAGAGCATCCACACCCACTACCTCCAGCCTTGAACCTCGGGTTGGCACCATAGATCATCGTTCCGGCATCAATATGCTTATTTCCCAGGGTATGGCCTGCTTCCTTGACCAAATCAGCAAACATGGTTGCCCCCACAGCGGCCAGATCACCGGTGATAATGAGATCATAGTATCCCACGTTACGCCCGGTATCATTAAAATGCTGCAGTAAGGTGTCCGCGGCCGCGGGGGCCATCGCGGATCCCAAATCCTCCGGATTCCTTAGTCCCAGATCGATCACTTTCCCCAAGGTTACTTCGGTAATCCGTGGACCCTTACCCTGTTTAGATAGAATAGCCGCGCCGGAACCGGTGACCGTAAACTGAGCTCGACCGCTCCGTTGGATGTTGAGTTCCACCGGAAAGCGAAACTGCCTTTCCGCCGTCTGATAATGGCTAGAGGTAGCCACCAGTACATGATCCGCATAGTCGCCATCAATAAGCATCGATCCTAGGGCCATGCCTTCGGTCATGGATGAACAGGCCCCGTAAATACCTAAAAAGGCCTGGCCCACCTGTCTAGCTACAAAACTGGAGGTTACGATCTGGTTGAGAAGGTCGCCGGCGATGAAAAGGTCAATTTGCTCTGGTGTTAAGTCGCTTGCTTCCATCGTGCGGGTAATGGCCTCCTCCATCATCTTACGCTCGGCCTTTTCACAAGTGTCCTCACCCCACAGATCATCGGGGATGATGTGGTCAAAATACTCACCAAGGGGGCCTTCCCCTTCCCTATGTCCTACTACTGTAGCCCTTGCGGTAATCACAGGAGGGCTCTTTAGGCGCATGGTCTGTTTTCCCAAGAGTTTGTCCGCCATAAAACAACCCCCTTCTTAGAAAAGATAGCCACCGGCTAGGGCCTTCACCAGGCCAACGACAAAGCCGGCTAGGATCCCAAACACAAGTACTGGTCCTGCCACCGAAAAGATCTTTCCCCCAAGACCTAAAATGAACCCCTCCCGGCGATACTCCATGGCCGCAGAGACCACGGAGTTGGAAAAACCAGTGATAGGAACGGCTGCCCCCATACCTCCAAACTCCCCTAGATCGTCATAGAACCCAAGGGCGGTAGCCACAGCACCTAGAAGGATCATCCCCGCAAGGGTAGTCGCCACTGTCTCCCCTTGGGTGCCTTCGATTTTAGCGAAGAAGTCAAAGACACCCTGCCCCACCAAGCAGATGAGACCCCCGATAAGATAGGCCTTGAGGAAGTTTATTAGCATGGGGGGTTTTGGGCCCTTATCTTGTACCTTTTTCTGATATTGCCTCATTTGATCCAGTTGGGCTTTATCCATCATGATCACTCCCCAATTTAGTATTCAATCCCACAGGATGCATTATACTTTGGAACTTGCACTTTCGGTGATAGCACACAAGCATCCCCCCAGAATACATTGATCATGAACGGGAAAGCCCACGGAATTCACCTCATTTTTGCTTGGCACAGACTCCAGAAGGGAGGTTTAAATATGTTGCAGAAAGAAGATCCCTTCGGTAATCTATCCCCTAGGGAACATGAAGTGGTATGCTTAATCGCCAAGGGAATGAGTAATAAAGAGATTGCTGCGACACTGTTTATCAGCGAGCATACGGTGAAGAACCATGTCTATAACATTTACCGGAAGATCGGGATCTCGGATCGGACCCAGGTCGCACTACTAGCTCACCAACTTGGCATTATCGATTCCTAATATCGGGAGGCCCACAGGCCTCCTTTACATATATTGGTACCGGGGAACTTGTAGGAAAATCCCCTCTATTTGTAGAATCTACTACATACAGAATCATTTTCTTGTGGAAGGACCCAAATCCCCAAACATGGAAGTTGCCTAAAAGGAGGCTGGCTAATACGTTTTTTGCTTAGATACCATGCTTTGGGAGGCAGTAAACTTGCGTAATACAAAACTACTAGTTATCACTCTTTTGCTCATTACCCTACTCGGGACATCAGTCGGTGTAGGGGCTTATACAGTCAAGGGAAACGGTACCTACTTTTCCTTCAAGCCAAATACATCCTATTCCTCTAACGGAGGAAACACAGGTAGCACCAATTGGTCTTCATCTAAAAGTGGGACAACCTGGGTGTTTCGACCAAAGACCACACCAACACCTGCGCCAACACCTGAACCTAAGCCCCAACCGGAACCAAAACCAGAGCCACCCACTAATCCTTCGCTCCTTACCGCAAAGGAACAACAGCTATTGGATCTAGTTAATCGGGAACGGAAGCTGCAGGGGTTACCTGTGCTCCAGGTTGATTACAAGTTGGTGGAAATCGCCAGACTAAAGAGCAAAGACCTCATTGCAAATAACTACTTTGCCCATACCTCACCGACCTATGGCACCGTCGCCAATATGTTGCGCAGCTTCGGCGTTTTTTACAAGTACGCCGGAGAAAACCTAGCTGGTGCTTACTCGGTAACTTCAGCACATAACAATCTAATGGCCAGTGCCGGCCACCGTCAGAACATTTTAATGCCCCTATATACCCATGTAGGGATTGGGATCGTCGAAGGCGGACCCTATGGCATGATGGTAACCCAGCTTTTTGTCGGTAGATAATGGGACAAGCATCCTGAAGGCGGGCATTTTCGCCCGCCTTTCTTACTTCTGTCACTAGACTCCCCAACTTCCTGGAATAATGGCCCTAGGTATGAGACATATTATAAGGGAATTGAGACGTAGGGCAGATCACGGAAGAAAGGAGGGATGCGGTTGTGGACACTAGTCAAGCCAAGGACGGCTGCGGTGGGGAAAACAGTGCAGTAGGCATAGCCAAAGGCGTCACCGAATACGAAATCCCCCATGGGTACGGTAAGGACCGCATTGTTGCCCTCGTGAGGGATCCTCTTTGGTTGTTCACCTATTGGGAAGTTACCGATACCCTGCTGGCCCAACGGGAAAGCACTGCAAAGGAAAGATGGCCCCAGGGGAAAACGGTGCTACGGATCTACCAAGAACCAAACAAACAATACCTGTTTGACCTTCCGGTGGATCTTAGGGCCCGAAATTGGTATGTATATGTAGGTCGTAAAGACACGTCCTTTCGATTAGCCTTAGGAAGACTCCTTGATGATGGCACCTTTATTGCCTTCGTGGAATCAAACCTTGTGACCACGCCCCCCGGTGAAGTCTCTGAGCTTGAAGATGAAAAATGGATGACCCTCGAAGAACTTTACCGCATCTACGCTGGCCTCCCCCAAGGGGAAAGTTCACCTTTAGTATTTCGGGCGGTAAATAAACTGGAAATGGAAATCAGCTCTCCTTCCTATGCGGCAAGCCCCATGGCAGAAAGGGGTTTACGAAAGCCTTTTTGGCTGGTTGCCCATACAGAGCTAGTTATTTATGGTCAAACCGAGCCCGATGCTTCAGTACGAATCCAAGGACAGCCAGTTACTCTGCAAGCAGACGGTAGCTTTACAGCCCGTTACGTCTTACCCGATGGCCGACTTCATCTACCGATCGAGGCCGTATCCGCTGACCTACAGGAGATGATCTCTATTACCCCGATTATCACTAAAACGACGCAATAGCCCAGGGAGTGACCAATCATGGAACAAGGATTTCTATCCATTATCTTGCATACCCATTTGCCCTTTGTACGTCATCCGGAACATAGCAGCTTCCTGGAGGAAGACTGGCTTTTTGAGGCGATTACCGAATCATACATCCCCCTGCTAAACATGCTTGCCTCACTGAAACTAGATCAAGTGCACTGCCGGATTACCATGTCCTTGACGCCACCCTTGATGTCTATGCTAAAGGACCAGCTCCTCATGGAACGATACCTAAAGCACCTAGATAGTCTCATCTGGCTTTCGGAAAAGGAAGTATCCCGGACCCGGTTTGAGCCACACCTAAACCGCCTCGCATTGATGTATAACCAAAACTTCAGTGCGACCAGGGAGGATTTCCTAAATAAGTACCACGGCGATCTCATCGGTGCCTTTCGCCACTTTCAAGAGGCCGGCCTCATCGAGATCATGGCCTCGGCTGCAACCCATGGTTACCTGCCCTTAATGATCCACCCGGAGGCCCTTCGGGCCCAGATCCAAATTGGCATAGACTACTACACCCACGTCTTTGGTATCTCCCCCGGGGGTTTTTGGCTCCCGGAATGTGCGTACACACCGGGTGTAGATGAATACCTAGCCGACGGGGGGATTAGGTACTTTATCATGGATTCTCACGGGATTTTGCATAGCAAACCCCGGCCCCGTTATGCTGTTTATGCTCCGGTGTACTGTCCTTCGGGAGTAGCCGCTTTTGGCCGGGACTGGGAATCCTCTAAACAGGTTTGGAGTGCCCAGGAAGGTTACCCCGGGGACTGGGAGTACAGGGAGTTCTATCGTGACATCGGCCATGAGCTAGACTATGAGTACCTAGCTCCTCACCTGAAGGGCAACATTCGTCACCATACCGGGATCAAGTACTATCGTATCACCGGAAAGACATCGGCCAAGCAGTTGTATGATCCGGCCAGGGCCTGGGAAAAAGCAGCGATCCATGCGGGCAACTTCATGTTCAATCGCCAACGACAGATTGAGTATATTGCCGGTGCAATGCCAGACCGCAAACCTATTGTAGTAGCCCCCTACGATACCGAACTGTTCGGACACTGGTGGTATGAAGGTCCACAGTGGCTAGATTGCCTAATTCGGAAACTACATTACGACCAAGACCAAGTCAGACTAATCACCCCTGGTGATTACCTTAAGATGTACCCGAAAAACCAGGTCTGCACCCCGTCCATGTCTTCTTGGGGATATAAAGGATATAACGAGGTCTGGTTAGAGGGAAGTAATGATTGGATCTATCCCCATCTCCATATGATGGCTGAACGGATGACCCAGTTAGTTGATAACCATTGGTCTGGGGACAATCTGGTAACAGAGGCAATTAAGCAGGCAGCCAGGGAACTGGTGTTGGCGCAAAGTAGCGATTGGGCCTTTATCATGAAAACAGGGACCATGGTCTCCTATGCGGTAAAAAGAACAGAAGACCACATCGTTCAGTTTAATCGACTCTATGAGCAGATTCAAAGGGGTGATATTGACCGGGAGTTCCTAAGGGACCTACAAGAACGAGATAATATTTTTCCGGATCTTGACCCGTGGGTATACAGTTCAAATTACCGGCCAAAGGAGGTGACCCTCTCAGGCTAGCTGCACAGCACCACCGATGAAGCCGGTATCAGCAGTCGAAATACGGTGCCTGCTTCCTGGGAGCTTGCCACGGTAATCCTGCCCCCCAGCTCCTCTACCGTGGAATAAACCAACCAGAGCCCGTAACCATGACCGGCTAATTCCTTATCTGTAAAACCGGGCTTAAATACATCCTTTAGGTGGTCTTCATCGATGTATGCCCCGTTATTCCATACTTCGGTCACAACACAACCCGCTTGGGGATCGGCATAGAGACTTAGCTTAACCCGGCCTCCTTCGGCGGGTTCCTTGGCTGCAGCCTCAATGGCATTATCGCATAAGTTGCCCAGTAAACATACAACGGCATTATCTGGGTGATACAAGCTAACTGGGTTAACTTCTAACCAAACCTCAAACTGCACATGATGATAATAAGCCCGGGTCATCTTGGCACTAAGAGTGCTAAAGAAGGCACTGCCCCCTGTACCCATAGACACGTGTTTCTTGCCGCTAATGGATTCAATATACTCCAAAGACTGCTCTACCTTGCCCATCTGGAGCATGGTGTGAATCACTGTAATCTGGTTTTTGAATTCATGACTTTGGCCCGCTAATTGCTGGTTTAGCTCCTCCTGGGCCTTAAGCCGCTGCAACTCCAGACGTAGCTCTGAGTCATACCGTACTCGGGCAGCATAGTTCATAAAAAACCAGAACAAAGCCCCCACTAATACCAGACAGACTAAGACCATCACATAGGGTACCACCCCAGTGGTTGTCCACGTTTGGCTAACCCAGCGTAACTCGGCAATTAATGCCAAGGAGGTGCCTGTAAGAATCAGGGCAAAGACAAACCAATCCACTTGCCCAAGACTCTGCGGTTTCTTGCTCATTCTTAAACACCAACCACAAACTCACATTTTCCCCTGACGCGGTTTATAGCCTAAAACCGATGCATTGACAAGTACAAGGTTAAAACGCCAAATAGCAAACACTAATACAAGGAGTATGGAAATAGACATCCAGCCAACCACTATCGACAAAGTTTGGCTTTCCACAACCTGTTGGGACGACCAACCTAACAAGGTAGCCACTGGCATAGCCAAGGCAAACTCCCCCAAGGCCAGACATAAGAAGGCAAGGGAAGCGGCACAAAAGGAAACTTGAATCGGGACTTGAACCAAGATCACACCTAAAAGAGCATAAAGTGCAATAAGAAGCAGTACGTGCCAACCAAAAAGACATTCTAGACTACGAAACAGAACGCCCCCTAGCCAGTAAATGATTGCATGCAAAAGTAACTGTTTCTTTTCTAGCTTAATGCCAAGTAACCCATAGCCAACGTAACTCATTAACAATGATTCCGGCAACGCGTGTAGAAGATAGAAGTAGATTGGCAAGCTGGCAGCCCCTTTCTGTATTAATTCATTAGTCTCTTAGGCTCTTTGGTACTTCTGGTTGATGGAAGACCCAAAGGGAAGCCGAAGAAACATTGACCAAGGCAAATACCATCGCTGCTGCTGCCGCCAACGTCAATAATAGCCGTTTCATTGATTGTCACCTCCTTCTACAGCCGTCTAAGCCCCCGATCAAGAAGCTTAGCAAATCGTTCCCCACAGGGTGTCAAAGAAAAAAGCTGCCAGCCCAAACCTAATAACATCGCATAACCATGTTCTCCTTTTACGAATAAGAGTAGCACGATGACGATCAACAGGGACACAATGGATAACAACCGCAATCTAGAGCGTCGCTTAGGGCTGTTTATTGGTTTCTCGGGCACGTCCATGGGCGCATACAGTAGTAGAAGAACAACACCTAAGACGGCTGTGAGGGCGGCGGCAATAAATAGCCACGTTTCTGTTAGGTTTCTTGCTAAGATTCTTGATAAAAAGGCTAAAGAGTTTGTGTAAAAGACGGCGATCACTGCACAATGCAAGCTTGTACTAGCATGGGCTCCGCCGGAGAAACTTCGTAGAATGCCAACGGCAATAGCAACCAGCAGGGCGCCAGGAAATAGTCTTAGCACAATGCTGCTTACAATGATCAGCGAGTAAGACGTAACAACCGTGAACAAACATTTAAGACCAAACTCTACCTGTTCTCGCTTTTCCGAATCTAAACCCAATTCTGTATCAATACTATTTAAGATTAGGCCGATCAGCTTGTCTACAATCATGGCTCCCCATCGGATTACGAATCATTCTCATACTTAAATGCTTCGACTCAGGTTACCGAAATCCTTCCTGATTTTGCCTATCATAAACAAATTGATACCAGTAGTTTAGTCCTAGTGTTTCTGGGCCGGGATGCTCTCGGAGTCTATTGTTTTTTGGTAACGACTAGGTACTCTTGGGGTAAACAGACGACCGAACATACTAGCCAACCCCTTTTGGTCATGGTCTTGGGCCCATGATGTCTCATCAAAGCGATCCAATATCCGGTGGTAGACTTGGACGGTTTGCTCGGCTATGACCAACCAGTTATACTTCTCTAAAACATCCCGGCGAGCCTGTTGGGCTAGTTGTGCCCCTAGGTTCGGTGTAGAAAACAGCGTAAGAAGATTGTCCGCCAAGGACTCCTCATTTCCGCAATAGAACTTGAGCCCATTTGTACCATGCTTGATAATCTCATCAAACCCACCAATGTTACTGACAATTACCGGTACCTGTGCAGCCATGGCCTCAAGGGCCACAATCCCAAAGGGTTCATAGGTGCTGGGAAAAACAGCCACATCAGCGATACCGAGGAATCGGTTGCGCTGTTCGTCATTGATAAACCCTGTAAAGCAGACGTGGTCGCTCACCCCAAGTTGCCTTGCTTTCTCCTGGAGAAAGGCAAGCTCAGGACCTTGACCGGCGATGATGAGCTTGGTTTGCGGGTAGGCGGTAAGGACGTGGGCAAAGGCATCCAGTAGGATATGTACACCCTTTTCTCTCACTAAGCGGCCCATAAAGAAGATCAGGTGCGCACCTTCGGGCGCGTACTGATTCCGGATAGATGCCAACTCTCCTTGGGGAATCGAAGGGAGGACTCCGTTAACCCCGTTGGGGATAACGTGGAGCTTATCCGCGGGGATCTGAAAGATCCGCTGCAACTCTCCATGCATGAACTTACTACAACAAATCACTGTCCAGGCCTCAAAACACAACCACCATTCCACATCACTGATTTGTCTTTGTAGATCGTTATGTAACCCGCCATTTCTGCCCCATTCCGTGGCATGAATCGTTACCGCCAAGGGACGTTGGTACGCATGTTTCAGGGCCACCCCACTGTGGGCAGTAAGCCAATCATGGGCATGGAAAAGATCAACGGATCCCACCCTATTCACTACCTTGAGGGCGGCCTCCAAAAGATCAATATTCATCTTGAGAACATTTTTCACGAAATCCCCATGGATCGGTCCCCTCGCCGTTGCTCTCCAGACCTTAACACCATAGAAGTTCTCCTGGGGCGGACAATCTTGATCCTGGACCGTTACCACATGCACCTCATGGCCTAGTCTGGTAAGGGCAATGGACAACTCAGCCACATGACGGGCAAGCCCCCCCACCACCCGGGGAGGAAACTCCCAGGTTAGCATCATAATTCGCACATTGCTGCCTCCTTTGAAAGAAGTATCAGAAAGCGGTTTGCAGGATAAAGGTTCTGTCTATAGAATGTCCACCTCTGCCTGCTTTATGCGAAATGATGGTCTCTTTGGTTGGTAAGTAGCCTAGGCCGGCCGCATGGGAATGGTATCTTTACTAGTATATAATCTCGGAATACGGGGGCCAATGGCACAGACAATCTCATAGGAAATCGTATCAGACCAATTGGCCAGATCCTGGGCGGAGATTCTGTTATTACCCTGGGTACCGATGAGCACCACCTCATCATCGACGCCAACAGGATCACTACCTAGGTCAACCATCAGCTGATCCATACAAATATTACCAACAACCGGATAAGGACGACCACCAATTAAGACCTTGGCCTTCCCTTTGAGTCTACGGGTGTAACCATCGGCATACCCGACAGGGAGCACCCCGATTCTTGTCTTCGCCTTGGTTGTATAGGTCTGGCCGTATCCGATACCCCACCCGGGGGGTACTTCTTTGATCTCAGATAACTTGGCCTTCCAACTGAGGGCTGGAACAAGTTGGGGTTCTGGGTACAATCCATAAAGGGCCAATCCTACCCGTACCATATTTAATCGACTATCGGGATAGTCAATGGCCCCGGCGGAACTGGCCATATGGTAACAAGGGATCTCAATACCCCGGGCGCTGATTGCCCCGATCACATCCACGAATCTACTAATCTGTCTTGTGGCATGCACCGTATCCGAGTCCGCAGTGGATAGATGGGTATATACCCCTTCCACAATTAGGCCCGGCAGATTTGCCACCTTCTCCACAAAATCCGGTCCATTGGTATATAACACCCCTAATCGTCCCATACCAGTGTCCAACTTGAGGTGGACATTTAGCCGATGTCCAAGGCTCTGTGCTGAATGCGATAAGCGTTGGGCACTTTGCCAATCGGGGACCGTCACCGTCAAATTCCAGCGGAAGAAAGATTCAAAATCCTTCGGGTCGGGAACACCAAAAACTAGGATCGGTGTGCACACTCCCGCCCGACGCAATCTAACACCTTCTTCAACAGTTGCCACGGCGAAACGACGTACTCCACAATCTAGGCATGCCTTGGTCACAGCGATGGCGCCATGTCCATAGGCATCAGCCTTAACCACCGCCATGAGCATTGTCTTCGGACCAATGACTCCTTCCAAGTAGGCCACATTGTTCCTAATCGCCCCCAGATCCACCTCTGCCCAAGCCCGTTTTTTCTCATAATTCCTGCTGCACAACCCGGTCATCCCCTTTTTGCGGTGCCTCCACCACTTGCCTATGGGCTAAGGGTAGCAAATCTGCCAATTCCTGGGCGCGCAAACCCGCCCTGCCCCTGTCTTGGGCCCATAGATCACCTGCTAAGCCATGTAAGTATGTGGCTGCTATCGCCGCCCTTTGCGCATCTAGCCCCCAGGCAAGGCACGCCGCCACACACCCGGTAAGTACATCTCCGGTGCCTCCGGTAGCCATAGCCACATTGCCCCGGTTCATGATCTGCCCTTGGCCCTGAGGCGTAGTAATAATCGTGGGAGCACCTTTCAGCACAACAACACAACCAAAGGCCCCAGCCGCCCTTTGGGCACTACCGATGGGGTCTTTTGTAATCTCCTCCACTGTAGAGTCTAGAAGACGGGCCATCTCCCCAGGATGAGGGGTAATTACCACCGAAGCGTTCTTTGACCACAGGGCCAATAGTTTTGGATCCTCGGCCAAGACGTTGAGGGCATCGGCATCGATCACCGTGGGGATTTGCACCACACCTGCTAAAGCTTCTATCAGTTCCTTAACACCTGCCGCTGTAGATAGTCCCGGACCAATGGCAAGGGCCCCTGCCCGTTGGCAGAAGGCCACAATCTCCGCGGCGGCTTCTTTGGTGAGGATGCCGTCCTCATCGGGTAATGGAAGGGTCATTGCTTCGGTTAGCTTGGTAGCAAAAATCCCATTTAGGCTGGCCGGTCCCCCGAGGGTAACTAGCCCCGCTCCAGTGCGGACCGCTCCGTAGGCCGCAAGGGTGGGAGCCCCACTAAGGCCCCGACTTCCTCCAACTACCAGCACCCGGCCAAAGTCCCCCTTATGCTGATTGGGTTCCCGCCTAGGCAGGACTCCCTTAACCAAGGTCTCATCAACTAAGTACAAGGATTCATCGTCCCCAGCTGTTAGCTCTTGGGGTATACCAATATCCGCAACGTGCCATCGACCTGTGTAGCTAGCCCCTGGATAAAGCAAAAGCCCTCGCTTCGGTAACGCAAAGGTCACCGTCACCGTAGCCCGGATTGCCTCGGAATGAACAGCCCCCGTATCGGATTCCACGCCGGTGGGGATATCTACTGCTACCACAGGAATACCACTCTCATTGATCACCTTCACCAAGTCCTGGTAGATCCCACTTAAGGGTCCCCGGGCTCCAGTACCAAGCATGGCATCAACCACTAGATCGGACATGCGCAACATAATGGACAGTTTTGAGAGAGACTGTTCCTCAACCTGATACACACTAATCCCCAGTTTGTGGACAATCCCAAGGTTCACCGCGGCATCTTGGGTGATCTTCTCTGGCTCACAGGTCAGGTAAACCCTTACCCGAGCCCCCAACAGATGGAGATGTCGTGCCACAACAAAACCATCACCACCGTTGTTTCCCGGACCCGCGAAGACAAGAACCCGCTTATCCGTTAGATCTTGGGAGAGCTTTTCCACCTGACTAACAATCGCCAAGCCTGCATTCTCCATGAGAATAATACCCGGAATTCCGTACTGCCCCACGGCAGCACGATCAATTGCCTGCATTTCCCTGGCAGTGACCACTCGCACGATGATACCTCCCTTATTCGCCTACGGCAACGGCTGCTGCGGCCGCATATTTCCGTTCGTGGGTAAGACTAATGTGCACGAAGGAGATCCCCCGTTCGCAAGCACACAAAGCCAACGAACCCGACAAACGGACCACCGGCTTTCCTGAACTGTCCCTTAGGATTTCTATCTCCTGCCAACGAATTCCTGTTTTCGTGCTCCCAAGGGCCTTATATACTGCTTCCTTACCGGCAAAGCGGGCTGCTGCCCGCTGCAGATCAACAGAAGCGCCCCCAATGATCTCCAGTTCATCGGGGGAGAAAATGCGTTTGAGCAAGCGATCACCAAAGCGGGCATAGGCTTGCTCGATCCGCTCATTTTCTACAATGTCGATGCCAATACCCTTAACCAATTGACTGCCTCAACTCCAAAGTTTAACTGGCACATCCTAACTGGGCCACCACAGCCCCCTCCACCAACAGAATTGCTTCCTTCAGGCAATCCTCATCCTTAGCCTCAGCCATAATCCGGATCAATGGTTCAGTTCCCGATGCCCGCACGAAAATGCGCCCTTGATCACCGAGAATGGTCTTGGCCTTGGCAATGGCCTCATTTACCACTACGTTTTCCGCAAAATGCTTATCCCGCACAGGCACGTTGATTAGCCTTTGGGGAAAAGACTCCATCACCCCGGCAAGCTCCGACAGGGATTTTTTCTCCCGATTAATCACACCCAACAGCTGAATTCCCGTTAAGATTCCATCGCCCGTGGTATTGTAATCCGAGAAAATAATATGTCCTGATTTCTCCCCGCCTAGGTTCAGCTGATGCTGGATCATCGCCTCCCAGACATAGCGATCTCCGTTTTCCACAAGGAGAACATCGGCCCCCTGGGCCCGTAAGGCACTGGCCAGCCCCATATTACTGTACATCGTAGCTACCAATGTCCGCTTGGCCAGTTTGTCTCGTTTGAGAAGATCAAGGCCACAAATAGCCATAATCCCATCGCCATCGACAATTTCGCCCCGTTCATCAACGGCAATCACCCGATCCGCATCTCCATCGTGGGCAAGTCCCAATACAGCTTTGTGGGCAATCACCGCTTGGCTTAAGGCCTCAGGGGATGTGGAGCCACAATGGGCATTAATATTGATCCCATCGGGGCTTGCATTAAGAACGATCACCTCCGCCCCAAGTCTTTCGTAAACCCGGGGCGCAACAAAACTAGCTGCCCCATTAGCGCAATCTACAACAATGCGCATGCCACCAAGATCCAGTGGGGTGGTATTTACCAGAAACTCCACCAGCCGGTCGGTGGCATCGGACAGCTTATGTACCCGCCCAATACCCGGCCCCGTCGGGGAAGGTAACAAGTCCTTCTCACCTTCGAGGAATCCTAGGACCAGTTGCTCAATCGCATCTTCCGTTTCATCGGGCAGCTTCAATCCTCCCTGGGAGAAAAACTTGATACCATTATCCGCGAAGGGGTTGTGGGATGCAGAAATCATGATCCCAAAGGTCGCCCCGAGGGCACTAGTCAGATGAGCAATCCCCGGGGTGGGGATTACGCCAGCATGGAGGATATCACAACCAGTGGAGGTTACACCGGCAACTAATGCCGCCTCCAGCATGGGACCCGAAATTCTCGTATCCCGACCGATTACCGCCGTCCCCTGCTTTCCCTTGGTAAGATAAAAGGCCGCGGCCCGACCTAGAAAGAAAGCCAGCTGGGGAGTCAAATCCTTGTTAGCTGCACCCCGGACTCCATCGGTACCAAATAGTCTTCCCAAATACTAACACTTCCCTTCGAAGTCTTCTCACTTGAGTATATGAATTAACTCTGACCCTGGAGATTTCATCTCTTAGAAATTCGTGATCGACTTTGTATATCCCTTCAAACAAAGTAAAAGTCCCCGGGTTCCTAACAAAAGGACCCGGGGACTTTGGCATGTGCCTATTGATAAGCCTTAGCTTTCAATAATCCGTACTCTATACTATCAACCAAGGCAAGCCAACTTGCCTCGATAATATTCGTGGATACACCAACGGTTCCCCAACTAGTACCATCGTCCGTTGACTGGATTAGAACACGCACCTTCGCAGCAGTGCCCTCTTGCTCATCCAAGACCCGCACCTTATAGTCATTGAGCTTAATCCTCTGGACCTGGGGATAAACCTCGACTAAGGCCTTGCGCAGTGCCCCATCAAGGGCATTAACCGGACCATTTCCTTCCGCTGCCGTGTGAAAGGTGCGACCGTGCACCTTGATCTTAATGGTCGCCTCGGAGTGGGCGTCTTTCCCCCCATTGGATCGGTCGGTAATCAGGCGAAAGCCAACCAAATCAAAGAAGGGTTCGTACAGACCAAGGGCCCTATTTAGAATCATTTCAAAGGATGCCTCCGCACCTTCAAAATAGTATCCATCATGCTCTAGTTGCTTGATGGTACTTAAGATCTCCTGCATCTTCTCCGAGTCCTTCTCCAGTTCAATGCCGCATTCCCTGGCCTTGTAGATGATATTACTCGTACCAGCTAGTTCCGAAACCAATACCCTTCTTCTATTACCCACAAGCTCCGGCAGTATGTGCTCATAGGTCTGGAGATGGCGCAACAGGGCACTTACATGGATCCCCCCCTTATGGGCAAAGGCACTACGCCCTACAAAGGGTTGGTGATCATCGGGAATCACGTTGGCCTGTTCACTTACATAATGGGACATCTGGGTCAACTGGGCCAAGTCCTTCGGATCTAGAATAGAAAATCCCATCTTCAATTGAAGACTAGGGACAATCACACAAAGGTCTGCATTACCCGCCCGTTCTCCATAGCCATTGATCGTACCTTGAATCTGCATCGCCCCTGCTTCCACCGCAAGGATGCTGTTGGCAACCGCCACACCTGAATCGTTGTGGGCATGAATGCCCACCGGTAGATCAAACTCCTCGATAACATGCCTGGTAATCCGCTGTACCTCGTGGGGTAGGGTACCCCCATTGGTATCACAAAGCACTAAACACCGGGCGCCCCCTGCCGCAGCGGCCCGGAGGGTTTCTAGGGCATAGTCGGCATTATGCTTATATCCATCGAAGAAGTGTTCTGCATCAAAGTTAACCTGTAGACCCTGCGCCACCAAAAACTCAATGGTTTCCCGGATCATGTTCAGGTTTTCCCCTAGGGTGGTGCGGAGGGCCTCAGTCACATGAAAGTCCCAGCTTTTGCCGAAGATCGTAGCCATGTGCACCCCGGAGTTAAGGATGGCCTTCACATTGGTATCCTCTTCGGCTTTGATTCCCGCCCGCCGGGTACTACCGAAGGCTGTCAGCACCGTCTTTTTCAAGGGAATGCCCTGCATGCGCTGGAAAAACTCGATGTCCTTTGGATTAGATCCCGGCCAGCCGCCTTCAACGAACTGAAAGCCGATATCATCTAGTTTCCGGACAATACGAATCTTATCCTCCACCGAAAAGGAAATACCTTCTCGTTGGGTTCCATCCCGCAGAGTAGTATCATAGATCTCTATCTTCCGCACAGAATCACTCCTCCCCCCACACCACTATTTGCTTCCCTGCTCAATGCGCTGCTTGATAAACGAGGTAAGACCACCAAGCTCCATAATCTCTTGCATAAAGCCCGGGAACGCTGCGGCCTGATACTCCTTATTCGTCGTTTTGTTCACAATTACACCGGTGCCTAGATCCACACTCAACACATCCCCATCCTGGGCCATGATGTCTGGGCATTCCAAAATGGGCAAGCCAATGTTAATCGCGTTTCGGTAGAAGATCCGGGCAAAGGAACGGGCTACAACACAGCCAATACCAGCTGCCTTAATCGCAATGGGGGCATGTTCTCTAGAACTGCCACAGCCAAAGTTCTTTCCCGCGACGACAATGTCGCCTCGCTGTACTTTCCGGGGAAAATCCGGATCCGCATCTTCCATGCAATGCTTTGCCAACTCCTCCGGGTCCGATGTGCTCAAATACCGGGCCGGAATAATCGCATCGGTGTCAATATCCTGGCCAAAGGCCCAAACCTTACCTTCGATATTCATGGTTACCCCCCTCATAGATCAAGATCCTGTGGACCGGCAATCCGTCCTAGGACAGCTGACGCGGCTGCTACGGCTGGATTGGCAAGGTAGACCTCGCTTTTTGGGTGACCCATCCTCCCCACAAAGTTGCGGTTCGTAGTCGATACAGCCCGTTCGCCACTGGCTAAAATACCCATGTGTCCACCAAGACATGGCCCACAGGTGGGCGTGCTCACCGCAGCCTCCGCGGCGATAAAGGTCTCGATTAAGCCCTCTGCCATCGCCTGCCGGTAAATGGCCTGGGTACCCGGAATAACGATGGTCCGTACATGAGGGTGGACCTTTCTGCCCTCCAAGACTGAGGCAGCCAGGCGCAGATCCTCAATTCGACCATTGGTGCACGACCCAATCACCACTTGATCAATGGGTATATCACCCACCTCACTAATGGGTCGGGCATTTTCCGGCAGGTGAGGGAAGGCAACCTGGGGCTCTAGTGTGCTTACATCCCACTCATAAACCTGGGCGTAACTAGCCGTAGGATCGCTTTCCACAAATTCATAGTCCCGCTGGGCCCTTTCTTTCACATAGCTTTCAGTCTTTTCGTCCGGTGCAAAAATGCCATTCTTGCCCCCGGCTTCAATGGCCATGTTGGCCATGGTAAACCGGCCATCCATTGATAGATCTCTGATTACCTCACCGGTAAACTCCATAGCACAGTACCGGGCACCATCAACCCCGATCTGCCCGATGGTATATAGAATCAAATCCTTTCCCGTTACCCAAGGCTGCAGCTGACCATGAAAGACAAACTTAATGCTCTCCGGTACCCTAAACCAAGCCTCACCTAGAGCCATGCCCGCTGCTAGATCCGTACTACCCACTCCCGTAGCAAAGGCACCCAAGGCCCCATAGGTACAAGTATGGGAATCGGCACCAATCACCAGATCACCTGGTAGAACCAAACCAAGCTCGGGAAGAAGACAGTGCTCAATACCCATCCGCCCTACTTCAAAAAAATTGACCAATTCCTGCTCCCGGGCAAACTCTCGGATCATCTTGACCTGCTCCGCTGAGGCGATGTCCTTATTGGGCGTAAAGTGATCTGGAACAAGCACCACCCGCTGACGATCAAATACCTTTGCCGCGCCCATCTTGGCAAACTCCTTGATGGCCACCGGTGCGGTAATATCATTGGCCAAAGCTAGATCTATCTTGGCAAAAATTAGTTCACCTGGAGTGACCTTTGCCTTGCCAGCTTTCTTGGCCAGTATTTTCTCCGTAATGGTCATTGCCACACCTACTCACCCCTACCTACCGTGTTTTCCTTAAACCTGCTTTGTTCATATGCCCATTTATTCAAAGCATGGACATATGCTTTGGCACTAGCTTCAATTATATCTATGGACATCCCCCGACCAAGATGGGTCCGTCCGGAAGTATCTTCAACCCGCACCACAACCTCACCGATGGCATCCTTCCCCTCGGTGACTGCTTGCAGGGAGTACCCTGCCAATTGCACAGCCACATTACAAGCCCGGTCAATGGCTTTATACACCGCATCAATGGGCCCTCCCCCACAGGCGGCTTCCTCCGCCACTACACCGTTTCTACGAATCCTTACTGTGGCTGTGGGCACCGCACTATGCCCACCGGTCACATGAAGGTACTCCAACTGGAACACCTCTGGGATCTCTGTAATTTCATTTTCAATGATTGCTTCAATATCCCGATCGGAGACACCCTTTTTCTTGTCTGCAAGCTCAATAAATCGCTGGAAGACTGTCTCCATCTCTTCTTCATCCAGAGAGTACCCCATCTCCGCAAGACGGGCCCTAAAGGCATGTCTTCCAGAATGTTTCCCCAACACCAGCCGCCTTTGACTAAGACCAATGGACTCAGGGGTCATAATCTCATAGGTGGTCCGCTCCTTCAAGACACCATCCTGGTGAATCCCCGATTCATGGGCAAAGGCATTGTCTCCGACAATAGCCTTATTCGGTTGTACATTCATACCTGTAAGACTTGCCACCATACGGGATGAACGGTAAATGTGTTTCGTATCAATATTGGTTTGCACCCCGTAGCTATCAGAACGGGTAGCAAGGACCATGGCCAACTCTTCCAAGGCCGCATTCCCGGCCCGCTCACCCAAACCGTTAATGGTGCACTCCACTTGTCTTGCGCCCTGTTCTATGGCGGCGAGGGTATTGGCCACAGCAAGGCCAAGATCATTATGACAGTGCACGCTTAGGATCACCTGATCAATCCCCGGTGTATGGGCCATGAGGTAGGCGATCAACCGACCAAACTCCCCGGGCACTGCATAACCCACCGTATCCGGAACGTTGATGACCGTTGCCCCCGCCTCAATGGCTGCGGCTAGAACCTCCGAGAGAAACACCGGATCGCTACGGGTGGCATCCTCTGCGGAAAACTCCACATCATGGACGAGGCTTTTGGCATGTTGTACCGCCGTACTTGTCATCTGCAACACCTGTTCCGGTGTTTTACGCAGCTTATACTCCATATGGATCTTGGAGGTGGCCACAAAGGTATGGATACGTATCTTCTTACCGTCCTTTAAGGCCTCATAGGCCCGGTCAATATCCTGGGGTAGGGCCCGGGCTAAGCCGGTAATGATCGGACCTTCCACCTGCTGGGCAATGCTTTGCACTGCGGTAAAGTCCCCCGGAGAAGCTATGGGGAATCCCGCTTCAATTACATCAACACCTAGACGGGCTAACTGTTTGGCGATCTCCACTTTTTCTTGCACATTTAAGCTTATTCCCGGTGATTGCTCCCCATCCCGAAGGGTCGTGTCAAAGAAATAGATCTGTCTTTTCATCGCGTTTTCCCCCTACAGCTTTTCCTTAAATCTATCCTACCACTGCGCCATATACACCTCGGTAATGTTCTCTAGTTTGGACATCTCTTGGAGTACATCCTCAGGCACCGGAGTATCTACACTAAGCACCATCACTGCATTGCCAGATATGGCCTTACGGCCCACCTGCATCGCCGCAATATTGATTTTGGCCCTGCCGAGGATGGTCCCCACTTGCCCGATAATCCCTGGTTTATCAATATGATATGCCACTAATAGATGCTCTGCGGGCAATACATTCACCGGATAGCCATCAATCCGAGTCAGCTGAGGCACCCCGTTCATGGTAAGGTTACCAGCCACCATACGACCTTGTTTATCCCCTTCGGTGGTGTTCCGGAGGATAATCACCGCATTGGTGCCATCCTTCTCCTCTTCCCGGATCTCCGCAACCCGAATGCCCCTTTCCTTGGCCAGTAACGACGCATTCACATAATTGACCTCACCGTGGAGGATCGGTTCGAGCATACCTTTAAGCACAGCAGTAGTCAGTGGGGTCACATCGTAGGATGCGATCTGCCCTCGGTAGACAACTTCGATGCTTTGATGGTTGCCGCCAACTAAATCCGTATAAACCTGGCCTAGTCTGGAGGCTAGTTCCATATATGGCTCGAGCTTTTCCATCAGTTCCGGTCTAAAGGCTGGTAGATTGACTGCGTTCTGGAAGGGTTTGCCTTTGAGTACACAGACTGCTTGTTCTGCCACATCCACCGCCACATTAACCTGGGCCTCACTGGTGGAAGCACCAAGATGGGGGGTTACCACCACCTGGCTACAACTAAAGAGTGGATGGTCTAGTTGGGGAGGTTCTGTGCAGAAGACGTCAAGGGCTGCACCGGCTACCTTCCCACTTTGGATGGCGGCATAAAGGGCATCCTCATCAATAATTCCGCCCCGGGCGCAGTTAATAATCCGTACACCCTTCTTCATCAAACCAAATTCCCGCGGGCCCACCATATTCTCAGTGGATTTCGTCTTTGGAATATGGAAGGTAAGAAAATCCGCTCTTTCTAGGACCTGTTCAAACTCCAAAAGCTCCACACCAAGTCTCTTGGCCACCTCTGCGGAAAGATATGGATCATAACCAATAACGTTCATGTTCATGGCTAAGGCCCTTTGGGCGACGGTTTTACCGATTCTGCCAAGACCAATCACACCCAAGGTCTTGCCCTCCAGCTGTACCCCCATAAAGCTTTTTCGGTCCCACTTTTTACCCACAGTTAAACAAGCGTGAGCTTGGGGAATATTGCGAGCAAGGGTAAACATCATCGCCACGGCATGTTCTGCTGCAGCTAGGGTGTTTCCCTCGGGGGCGTTAATAACCACAATTCCCCGTTGGCTTGCTGCCAAAAGGTCGATATTATCTACGCCAACCCCGGCCCGACCGATCACCTTTAAATTTCGTCCAGCTTCGATGATCCTCTTGGTCACTTGGGTGCCACTGCGGACCAGTATGCCATCGTATTCACCGATGATCCCAGCTAGTTCGTCTTCATTTAGACCCAGCTTCACATCGACCTGAATCCCGGCTTCTTTCAGCTGATCAATACCCTCTTGGCTCAGTTTGTCGCTGACTAGAACCTTCATTCCGCCAACACCTCCTGAGCTGCCTTGATCCCAGCACCCAGTGGTAGATCACAGCCCACCTTCTTCAAGGCTACCTCCATGGTGGCAATGACACCGAGCATATCGATTGGGGTACTATAGCCCATGTGTCCCACCCGAAGGATCTGACCCTTAAGATGATCCTGTCCTCCGGCCACAACAATGCCAAACTCTTTGTTGAGGACCTTGCGGTACCCTTCTACATCAAATTTCCCCGCCCCCACAACTGCGGTGACCGTGGGCGAGGCGTACTTTTCATCTTTCACAAACAGCTCCAGTCCCATGGCTGAGAAGGCGGTTCTGGTCATCCTTCGCATCACTTTGTGCCGCCTGAGAATATTTGGCAGACCTTCGGCCTGAAGCATATCCAAAACCTCAGCCAAGCCATAGACCAATTGTACATTAGGCGTAAAGGGTGTTTGACCCTTTTTCACTTCTTTAAGATAGGCACGCAAATCTAGATAATAACGAGGTGATGTATTTCCTTCGATGACTTTCCATGCCCGCTTGCTGCAAGCGATAAATGCAAATCCCGGAGGCAACATGAGACACTTTTGCGAACCCGTAACAGTAATGTCTACACCCCATTGATCCATGTTAAACTCGGCGCCACCAAGGGAGCTCACCGCATCTACCACTAGCAGCGCATCGGAACCACCCCGGGCTTTGCTGATCCCTTCGATATCATTGAGCACCGTTGATGAGGTCTCGTTTTGGGTGGCGAAGATCACCTTAATATCCGGGTTTTCCTGTAGGTGTTTTGCGATCATCGCCGGATCAGCCGGTGTGGACCAATCATACTCATAAGTGATTACTTCAGCCCCATAGCTTTCGGCAATCAGCGCCCATCTTTCCCCGAACTTACCACCAACACAGACTAGTACCTTATCCTTAGGGGAGACGGTATTAGCCACTGCAGCTTCCATGGCCGCGGTTCCGGAGCCTGTGATTACCATCACGTCCTCTTCGGTACCGAAAAGAGGCTTTAATCTACCGACCACATCGGCGTAAAGAACCTTAAATTCAGAACTTCTATGCCCCATCATGGGCTTGGATGTTGCCCGCAGTACCCGTGGTGGTACGGGGCTTGGGCCTGGAATACGTAAGTCTTTTTTCTCTTCGAACATGATCATCACCTCAAGACAAATTCTCACCTGCACTGGCCTTGGGGGACCAGTGCTTTCTAGGCTTGGGCTAACAAGCCTAGAAAGCCAAACATTAATCTCTTACTTATTCTTGATCCAGGACATCATGCTACGCAGTTGTTTACCTACCTGCTCAATCAAGTGATCTTGCTCTCTGCGGCGCATGGCGTTAAAGACTGGCCGATTGGCCTGGTTCTCCAACATCCATTCCTTAGCAAACTCACCGTTTTGGATTCTGGAAAGCACCCGTTTCATCTCCTGGCGGGTCTCATCGGTAATAATCTTCTTACCCACAGTGATATCGCCGTATTCCGCCGTGTCACTGATGGAGTATCTCATATAGGAGATGCCGCCTTCGTAGATCAAGTCGACAATGAGTTTTAACTCATGCAGGCACTCAAAGTAAGCGATCTCAGGTGCATACCCAGCCTCAACTAAGGTATCAAAGCCGGCACGAATGAGCTCGCTAACGCCACCGCAAAGGACCACTTGCTCGCCGAACAAGTCGGTTTCGGTCTCTTCGGCAAAGGTGGTCTCAATGACACCCGCCCGGGTGGAGCCAATTCCCTTGGCATAGGCGAGGCCCAGCTCATGGGCATTACCCGTGGCATCTTGGTGCACCGCGACTAGGGCAGGCACACCCTTGCCCTCCTCGTACATCCGACGGACCAAGTGACCTGGGCTCTTTGGTGCTACCATGAACACGTCCACATCCTTCGGGGGGACAATCTGACCGAAATGGATGTTAAACCCGTGGGAGAATACCAACGCCTTACCTGCAGTTAAGTACTTTTCAATGGAGGATTTGTAGACTGCTGCCTGTACCTCATCGGGAACAAGCATTTGAATAATGTCTGCTTGCTTTGCTGCTTCCTCGGCGCTAACTGGCGTAAAACCATCGGCAACTGCTTTATTGTAGTTGTCGCTCCCTGGCCGATTGGAGACAATAACATTAACACCACTGTCCCGTAGGTTTTGGGCCTGGGCATGTCCTTGACTTCCATAGCCAATAACCGCAACGGTTTTTCCTTTTAAAAGATCTAAATTAGCATCGTGATCGTAATAGATCTTAGCTGCCATTTCCTTACCCCTTTCTCTTTGCTCCTCTGTCTAACTGTATATTCAGGTGCCCCGGGCCATGGCTACACGCCCGGTCCTCACCATCTCTTTAATGCCGTAAGGTCTCAGCATGTTGACCATGGCATCGATCTTATCAGCATCGCCGGTTACCTCAATAACTAGAGACTTTGGGTGCACATCAACAATCTGCGCCCTGAAGATATTGACAACCTCCAGGATCTCTGAGCGATTGGTAGAGGTAGCCGTCACTTTAATCAGCGCAAGCTCTCGGGCCACAACCTGATCACTGGTAATATCGCTAATCTTGATTACATCGATCAATTTGTGGAGCTGCTTGCTCATCTGTTCGATGATGTCAGCATCGCCCTCAACTACAATAGTCATTCTTGAAATGTCCGGATCCTCGGTAATACCTACACTCAGGCTGTGAATATTGTAGCCCCGTCGACTGAACAGGCCAGCCACCCGGGCCAGAACACCGGAACGGTTGTGAACTAGTACTGCCAAGGTATGTCTCACTAATCTTCCCTCCCTAGACCAAGCATGACATCGAGGGCCCCACCAGCCGGTACCATAGGGTACACATTTGCCTCTCTGCAAACTTGCACATCTAAAAGTACCGGTTCGGGTAAAGCCAACATTTCCTCAAAAACTGGACGGACATCCTCCCGTTTGGTGATTCTACGTCCTTTGATCCCATAGGCTGCGGCAATCTGGACGAAATCCGGGTTATCGTGGAGATCGGTATAGGAGTAGCGATGATCATAAAATAGCTCCTGCCACTGCCGCACCATACCCAGACAACCATTATTGAGAATCACGATCTTCACCGGGATGCGGTTGCTTGCGACCGTCCCCAGTTCTTGAATATTCATCTGAATACTGCCGTCTCCGGCAATATCTATTACCGTACGATCGGGGCAACCCACCTGCGCGCCAACGGCCGCGGGGAATCCATAACCCATGGTGCCAAGGCCACCGGAACTAACAAAGCTACGGGGCTTGTCGAATTTGTAATACTGGGCTGCCCACATCTGGTTTTGACCAACCTCTGTAGCGATGATGGCCTCTCCCTTGGTGACCTCATAGACTTGCTCTACAACGTACTGGGGTGCGATCCCATCGGCTCCTTCAGGATAACAGAGGGGATATTCCTTTTTCCAGCTGTTAATCTCGGCGAACCACTCACTACGTTCTCCAAAACGCACCCGTTCCACCAGTGAGGAAAGGATGTTTTTAGCATCCCCGACAATAGGGATATCCACGCCAATATTCTTCCCGATCTCCGCCGGATCGATATCAATATGGATCACCTGTGCCCCTGCTGCGAACCGATCCAACCTACCGGTAACCCGGTCATCGAAGCGTGCCCCCACTGAAATTAGAAGATCACAGTTGGTCACAGCAAAGTTGGCATAGGCAGTACCATGCATGCCCAGCATGCCAAGGGAAAGCTTATCTGTGCTTGGAAATGCCCCAAGGGCCATCAAAGTTGTGGTCACGGGAATGTTCGCCTTGGTGGCAAGCTTATACAGCTCTCCGTGGGCATTGGAGGAGACCACCCCACCGCCAACATAGAGGAGGGGTCGCTTGGCCTGATTAATAGCTAAGGCTGCTTCCTCGATCTGCTTAATATGCCCTTTGTACGTTGGTTTGTAACTGACTAGGTCCACCTCATCGGTATAGATGAAATCAAACTCAGCCGATGCCACATCCTTAGGCAAGTCAATCAATACCGGACCCGGTCGGCCTGAGGTGGCAATGTAAAAGGCTTCGTTAATTACCCTAGGCAAATCCCGTACGTCATTGACCAAATAGTTGTGCTTGGTGATAGGAGTGGTAATGCCGGTAATATCCGCTTCTTGGAACGAATCCCTTCCAATAAGGCTTGTGGCCACCTGTCCTGTGACGGCAATCAGGGGAATCGAATCCATATAGGCATTAGCAATACCCGTCACTAGATTCGTCGCGCCCGGACCTGAAGTCGCGATACATACACCGGGCTTGCCGGTAACCCTAGCGTAGCCGTCGGCCGCATGCACAGCGCCTTGTTCATGCCGGGTCAGGATGTGCCTGATGGGAGCATCATAGAGCACGTCATAAATGGGTAATACGGCTCCTCCGGGGTATCCAAATACCACTTCCACACCCTTCCTAATAAAGCATTCGATTAGTGCTTGTGCGCCGGTCATCTTCATCAATCGTGCGTCGATACCCAAAGTACGACGCTTTCACTCCCTTCCCTTCAGAAACTAGCACCTACCTGTAAAAAAACCTCCCATCCCATGATTTGGGACGAGAGGAATCTCCCGTGGTACCACCCAGTTTAAGCAGCTCAGCATGAGCATGCCCTTAGTGATCCTATGGACTAAGATCTGCATGATAACGGATGCACCCGATGAGGGCCTACCCGGCACTGCCTACTTGATTTCAGCAGTACGGCTCTAGGGCGAGTTCGAACTTCCGAGGCGTTACCTTCCACCAACCGGTAACTCTCTATAGCCTGCAAAGACGTTCTACTACTCCCTTTCATCACCTTTCTGATTATGGTTGCCTTTTAATATACCTGAGTTTACACCATGTGTCAAGGACCAACGGGACCAAATTTTCAAATCAGGCTAAAATACCCACATCACAGCGGCAAACTTCTGATCGGAGGTGCTTAGCCCCATAGGCGTTTATAAAGCAAAGCAGTTCCTCCCGCAGCCTGCTCTAAGGTCTCTTTAGCGGAAGGGTCCTGTTTTAGGTATTGGAACATGAGCCTGCCTTCATCTTTGCACAGCTCATCATGCAACGGCAGGACTTCCCGGATGAGGAACAGCGCGTATTTGACCAACCGGAAGGGGCCATAAACCTTAATTTCTTCACCGGGCAAGGCCTCCACGGCCACAGAGTAGAGACCCTTAACGCCTTCGATCAAGTCCACTAAATCCGATGAAGGTGCGAAGACTATAGTGTAGCGCCAGCCAAACAAATCCCGCTCGCAGCCATGGGCATCGGTTGAGCCTACAATGGGAATCTGTCGACCCTTTGCCCGCTCCTCATGGTACCGGGCAACCTGCAAGGTATTACTAGCTTGCTCCCAGCGGTGAAACCCACCAATGACCTCGTAGGCATCAAAGGGCTGTTGCTCGAACAAATAGGTGGTCAGTGCACCAGGGGGCGTAAGGTGGTTTTGCCAAAACCAATAGGGATGACAGAATATACCAAGGCCCCCAGCTTGGCGGATC
The DNA here is from genome assembly GCA_023230925.1 of Limnochordia bacterium. Taxonomy (NCBI): domain Bacteria; kingdom Bacillati; phylum Bacillota; class Limnochordia; species Limnochordia bacterium. The sequence goes on along the minus strand of JALNWK010000014.1, from coordinate 20,204 downwards.
TTGTTAAAACACCAGACAGAGGCAGCATACTGGTAAGGATCTACACCCTGGGGTAGGTCAGTTAGGGTTTTCTGTAGCTGGGCCACCTCTTCCTTGAATTCATCCGTAGCAAAAAGTTCATTTATGCTAAATGAGCCCCCGAAGTTGACGATGTGTACCGGGTTATGCGGAGCATGAACCTCTTCGCCCCTAAAAATCCGTAGATCAATATCTACATCAGCGAAACACTCCTGGGCCTCTATGCTTGGGGCATAGCGATGATGATCCGTCACCGCCATGAAATCAAGGCCGACCCTGCGACAGGCCGCAGCTACATATCCCGGGGATTCACTACCGTCAGAATAACAACTGTGCATATGTAGATCACCCTTAAAGGGTTTCCGGGAGTACAAATCCTCGGCCACCGAGTAGATCCGAACCCTTAGGACTTCTCGCTTCTCTTCTCCTTGCTGCTTTTCGATAACTAGGAGGTGTTCTTGCTCTCCATACCACTTGAATCCCTGAATCCGCAACACTCCGCCCATAGATTTTAGTTCCACCTGATGATTCCCTTGTTCCTCCGTGGGATACTGTGTAACTACATAAGTTGCTTCCTCGTTAAACTGGCAATGCGCATATAGAGGGCGAATCACAATCTCAGTTGCACTGTCGCTGCGTACCACCTTGGGTGCAATTTGGTAATACCGATCGTTAAGCTGCATCACTGAATTGACCTTCCTTCAAGGTTGTATTCCTAATCCTACCGTTCAAAATTCATCGTCACAAACGCTTCCCGGGGAGGGGCCTCTCCCTCGGGACAATCCCCCAGAATGACAAAACGACACCGATCACCCCGGTATAATTCCTTGGCATACTCTACAGGATGTCCATTGGAGTCAAATCCCACCCTGACTAGGAGCATCAACGGAGTGTGGGTCGAAATATGAAGTAGCTCGGCCTCATCCTTCGTCGGGGCTACTGCCTCCAAGGTCTGTCTGGCATATTGGATACTTAAGTCGTACTTCTCCCGGAAAATCTTATAGATAGATTGTCGCAAATCCTGTTTATCCATACCGGGACAGATGGTGGTAGGGTAGTAATTGTGCTCGATACAGACCGCTTCCGAGTTAGCGTAGCGTATCCTTTGAATATAGTACATCGGGGTGCCAACGTCAATCTTCAGTTGTCTGCTGATCTTTTTAGTTGCGGGTACTACAGAAACCTCAAGCACTTCGGCACCCGGCTGCAGTCCTTTGGAGATAAGCTGATCGCTAAACCCAAGGACTAAATCCATCCTCTGATCTATTTTGGGCCCCGCCACAAAGGTACCTTTACTGGGTACTCGGTATAGTACACCTTGGTTCACTAGCATTTCAATACCCTTGCGTACCGTAAGCCGGTTCACACCCAGTTTAGCACTCAGGCTTCTTTCCGAGTCAAGCTGAGCACCCGGTTGAAGCTCCTTTGACTCAATCTTGTCCAAGATATGTTCCGCCACCCGAACATAGAGATATTGGCTATTCACCCTGTTCACCCTTCCCATGACCGGTACGCACCGGATTTGTCTTAAAGAGTACCTTCCCTGAAGTGAATTTTGTTTTACGTAGAACTCTCCTTGCACGGACCTAGCATTCACCGTCTGCCCCCTGCAGCTAGTTGACCGTCTAACAGCATCAAGACTCCTCCAAAGCTATGACAAAAGTGTTCCGACACGAGGGCAAGAGAATTCGCTACTACGTTTTTCATGCTCCCTAGCATAGCAGGTTCCAATCGAACCTGTCTAACCTAGTCTATCACCGTTATAGGGCAGTCGCAAGCTCGGTTATTCTGACCATCTAGGAGCCATACATATATGTTACATCATTGTCCACTTGCTAGGCAAACCAGAAAACATTACCAGGAAATGTCTGAATAACAAGCTGGTCCAAAGCTCGTCTTAAAGGATCTCCGTCAGAAAAAGTGCATTGTTCCCAAATATTTCACCAAAGTAAAGATCATCGGCTAGCGAGTATACGCGGATGGTGATAACCTCTCGCTTTTCATCATCCTTTTGTTCTTTCCGTCACTGGAATGCCATTAATATGTAGCATCCCATTTCTGGGCCTCACCTGACTCTACTCGTTGCCTTGTTCCTCTGTCGGAGAACAACATGGGTTGCTTTTCCATCAAATGCACAGTGGGCTTATAGTGACGGAACTACAATTCTAAACTCCCACTCCGTACCAGCTTGGGGCTGATATTATAATATAAGTCATGCGTATTCATTTGTCCTTCCGCTCCCAGAGGAACAAGCGATTATTGTCTATACCCAAACGTTCTCGAAGACAAGAGGTTACTGCACTGTGTTCTTAGCAAAATCACAAGACGTATCCTTGGAATCAGGTGTAGCGCCGCTAACCACTACTATCTCAAGATCCTGCCGAAAACTCTAGTTCCTTCATATTCCAGTTATCTATCTGATCCACACGCTTTTGCATAATCCTGTTCCGCCCCGAATATGAATGACACTACCCCCCAATCCCGATCACTCTCCAATGTATACCGGTCTGTACCACGATTATACTAGGCGAGGTAGTTAGAATCAAGTGTAATTCCGCTTTGTTATCCCAATTACCGCTGGCTAACCCCCCTTTACAAAGATACCTTTATCGATTAGACTGGTATATACCGAATCAAGGTAGGGGGAATCATTGTTGAAAAAAGACCGCAATCGCAAAATCATGGTTATCTTTACTTTATGGCTCGCGTATGCGGCCATGTGCCTGGGACGACAGAATATGGCGATTGCCTTACCCGCAATGGAGCAAGAACTGGGGTGGAATCCCACCATGGCCGGTATTATCACTGGGGTCTTCTTCTGGTTCTATGCTGTAGGTCAGCTGATTAACGGTTACTTAGGGGATCAAGTTGACTGCAAGAGGATCGTCCTTTTTGGTCTCATCGCCAGTTGTGTGGCCAACGGATTGCTTCCCTTTGTCAATACTTTTTGGGCCATGGTGCTCCTTTGGGCCATGAATGGCTACGTTCAGTCCACTGGGTGGGGTCCAATCCTCAAGATTGCTTCCCATTGGACCGAGGAGCATGAACGGGCCCAGGTAGCAGGATTCCTGGCCACATCGGGAATTGCTGGGTTTTTTGCATCTTGGGCTATCTCGGGTGGTATTTTACTGGTAACCAGTTGGCACTGGGTGTTTGCCTTTCCTGCGATTGTTCTAGGGTGTATAAGCATCCTATGGTCTCTTCAAGTGGAGAGTTACCCAAATACGGCCCACCAGGCACCGCCTGCAAAGGATTCCGGGGGACTAAAAACCAACATGCTCGAATTCATCAAATACCCGGGAGTGTTGGGCCTAGGCTTAGTCAGTTTCTTGCAGGGCATGATCAGAAATGGCATTATTCTCTGGACCCCTACGTTACTGGCCCATACCCTCTTTGACGGGACGGCAGCAATTCCTTCACTTCTAATTCCTCTATTTGGTCTGGTGGGAATTGGAATTTCCACCCGCCTACTGAGCCGGCTTAAGGGTAATGATCAGGCCGCGATCACCATCTTGCTAGCTCTAGCCGGAATTCTGGCGCTGGTGTCTGCCAAGGCACTTAAGTGGGAACAAGCCCTCTTGCTAGCCTTTACCATTGCGAGTTGCGCAGCCTTTATGGAGGGGGCTAACACCGTATTGTTAACCTCAATTCCTCTGAAGTTCGCCCGGGTCGGCAAACAGTCCACCATGGCTGGCTTCCTCGATTTCGCCTCCTACATGGGTGCCGCTTTCATGAGCATATTCACAGGAATAATCTTGGAGCGTTGGAATTGGAATGCTATTGTGGTATCGTGGGCTATAGTCTGTATCATTGCTAGCATCTTGACCTGGCTACTTGCTAGGACTAAAGACACTGCGGTTCAGACTAATGATTGGACTCGGAGAGCTGTTTAGGACCCGCTACAAGCAGGGGCTTGGCAGGAGTCCCGTTTTATGAGGCGGGCAGGCACCTTGATCTGAATCGCTTGTTCGGGTTTGGAAGACGCCTTGCGGTTCAGCAGTCGATACATCACATGCATGGCTTCACAACCCATCCGATGTCCTGGAATCTCAACGGTGGTCAATGCCGGCAGATTATATGCTGCGGTGGTAATATCATCAAAGCCAATCACCGATACGTCTTGGGGAACCCCACCCCCCCGTTTTTCCAGTAACCGCATCAGACCAATCGCAGTTAGGTCCGAAGACACGACAAAGGCTGTGGGGAAAGGAGAGAAGTTGAATACCTCCTCTAGACGTTTTTCCAGCTCCTCAATCCGCTTGGGCCAATACACATCTAGTGTCTGGGGGTCTAGCCCAGGACTAGCCTCCTGAAAGGCGGTCTTAAATCCTAGAAACCGTTCCTTACCTATTTGTCCCCCCAAGGGACCAACAAAGGCAATCCGTCGATGACCTAATTCCTGGAGGTATCGGGTGGCGGTATAGGCGCCGTACCAATTATCCGTTGCCACATAATGTACCCTAGGATCGTCAAGCCAACAGTTGACCAAGACAATGGGGTAATTTGCCTCTAGGATCTGATTCAACTGTTCCAGGGCGCTTTCCGGATCCTCTAAGGTTAAGAACAATCCATCGTACATGCCATCTGCTGCTAGGGTCAGCAACTCCTCCTGGGCTTCTGCGACTAACGTAAACCGATAACCTAATTCCCCAGCCGTATCCCCCGCCCCCGCTAGAATGCTGGACGTAACCTCCCCTTGGATAAAACCGAAGGTAGGCATGATATAGCAAAGATGCCGGGTCCGCTGCAAAACCAGACTCTGGGCCAAGTAATTAGGCGTATACCCTAACGCCTTAGCCGCTTCTAGTACCTTGCGCCGAGTTGCAGTATCGACGCTTCTTGAACCGCTCAAAGCTCTGGAGACGGTCGATTGAGAGATATTCAGCATAGCGGCAATCTGTTTTTGGTTAATCTTTTGAGGGCCCTTCGCCTTTCCCAGCAACTCCGTCACATCCACCTAATAGACTATGGAATCCTCCAACTTGTATAAAACCTTTCATAAGTACCGTATCCTGCAGGTGCCAAATTGTCAAGGGGTAAGAATTTCGGTCATAACTAAGGAGATAACCCCAGCGAGATACCAATATAGGGGAAGGCACCGTCTGCCTTCCCCCATGCACTAAATACACATCTAGATTGCGTCCATCTGGGCAATGAAAACAGGAACTGGTAACAGTAAACCAAACGTACCTAGATCCTTGCTTGCCGGTGGACCACCAAAGACAAGACTGGTAAGCTCACGCACGTCTAGTTCCACATAGGAGCCTGAACCCTTCTTCGGGACCACCGTCATCTTCTTGCCGTTCCACTCAACAGAAACAACGTCCAGGGTCTCGCCATCCTTGCAGCCAATGGACATCCCAAAGGGCGGAAGGTCAACTGCTAACTGCTCCAGTACTGGTCTTAGCTTCAGCATAAAACTTGACCAATTCACAATCCTAAACATCGCTTGGGGACTAATACTCCAACTTTCACAAGCACCAAACAGCCGGCTATTCCTCGGACTGTGAGCAGCTTCAACACAGAGATGGGCCCTTGAACCGAAAGTACAGTTGAGGGCTCCATAGATCAGACCCGCTTCTTCTCCTTCGGGAGAGATAACTTCCTCTACATAAAGATCACCTGAAAACTCCCGATTAGAGATTAAGTAACCACTAGAACCAACGAAGATACGCAAACCTAATCGTTTGAGTTGTGAGGGCAAACAGGGACGTTCCACCCGACATGATAGCGTTTGATGTAAGCAACGGATTCTCTCGATGACTTCGGGATCAGCAGGTTCAACCTCCATCACCGCCTCAGGCTTCACATTGCCCCGTTCAAAGGACCTTTTGCTATACACTAGATGATACTGTCCACCACAGAGTTCATATCCGAAACTCCCATAGCGCTGGCGGTTACCCCACAGCACGGAAAAATCGGAGCCTTCCTCGCGCATCCCCCTGAGGGACTCCTCCAAGAGTCTAGTCATATATCCCTTGCCCCGGGCTTGGGGATGAGTTGCCACCCCACCAATTCCGGCACATTTGAAGTGTTCCCCTAGTATGACGACCTCCATTGGGAAGACCCCAACGTTGGAGACAATCTGACCGTCTTCCACAACAATGTGAAAACAGCTCAAGGCATCATCTTCATCCCGGTAGCGATCTGGGTAGTGACGGTAGAAGAAATCCCTACCGTGTCCATAGCTTTGCTCCAGAAACCGGTGCAACGCAGCTGCATCTTCCTTCTTGGCGATTCGTACTACTGCTTCCATAGAGATTGCATGACCCCCTTCGGACGATTGGATAGTCGTTGAGTCGTGTATTCTTCAAGTTGCATGACAGAACGCAACCACAATCTTGTAGGACCCCGAACGGCTGCTTAGTATATACTCAGCAGCCGTTCCCTGGCCTTTGATAGTCGTCATCATATCCGCCTACCAGACCATGTAATACTTGACTTATACCAGATCTGCTAATATACACCGTATCCTGTGGGTTGTTCCTTGTCAACGGCCACGAAGACAGTATGCTCTTAAAACCTAGGGGATAGAATACTCAAACACTAGAATATGACGTTTGGAAGCTCTGCTTCGTCATTTCGCACGGCATAAATGATGACCGGCGCTAGAGGTTTCCCGAATACGTGTCCTATGAACGAGTAGCAAGCGGTTTCCTATGCTCCTGCGGCACTGATAGCATTCTCATTCAACCGGTCAATAATCGACACGATTTTCCGTGCACTACCTTCGGGAAACACATCCACGATGCTACCAATGGACCGAAAGGGCTCCTCTTGGAGGGCTTTCTTCTCAATGACTCCGTTCTTAACTACGTAATCCACAATGGTTTTCACAAACCGTATTTGCCTGCTGTCAAGGTTGTGATCGTTTAGAAATTCTGAAAAAGCCTCATTGGCTGTCTCTTGATCTAATCCTACAACCTGTAGCACTAGCACTGTCAACGGCGTATTACCGAACTCCCGTTCATAATCCTCCTTGGTACCTACTTCGTGCCATAGTATCTGCTCCAAGGCCAGAAAGTCCTCCTCGGACAGTGGCTTGTTGGTCCGTAATTTGTGAATAGACAAGTGGTTCTTATTCTCTCGTAAGTACTGATTTACCTTTTTCCGATAGCTCTGCAGTTCGCTTGAACCGAATTCCCCTACATTCTCCTGGACGGAAAGGATCTCATCGGTAAGGTTGGTATAGTAGATACGTGAGGCATCGTGCTCAATGAACCGGATCAGCTCCCTTAGTGATTCCCGCACCTGTTCTAGTTGCAGAAGGTCGACACCAGTCCAGAATTGCTCGGTCTGAACTTCCGCAATGATCCTTCGCTGAGCCCTTATCTGGGGAATCGTTCCCTGCACCGACAGTACTTTGGCAGTGCGGATCACTTCGTTCTTACCTTTGGTGATGCTCTTTCCCAAAACTAGAGCAAGCTGTAGAGTATACATGAGGTTGTCAAAGCGTTTAGCCATCTCCTCATCTGCGGCCGGAGGAATCAACGGCCCAAGGTTCTCCTTAATTTCTTCTACTTCAACAACTGTTAAGCTCTGCCATTGCGATTCGGTGCGGTATTTCTCTACGTACCAAAGCTTCTGCTTCACCACAAAGCTTTCTGTATTCAATGACTTGATCTCTTCAACTAGGTCAGAGACTAACGTTTCCCGGTACTGATCATATTTCTCTTCCTGGTAATCAAGATGCTGCAACTCGTAAATAAGCTCAAGTTTGGTGTTGAATATTCGCTCAGTCAAGCCCATAGTACCCTTTACCTCTTTCCCGTGGGGAGTGGCACGGAAGAATTCAAAGTTCCCACAGAAATCAAAGATAAGGAAGCTCTCCTTGTCCAAACCCGGGCCAAACAGATCCGGGCAGAGGCGAGTTCCCCGCCCAATCATTTGCCAGAACTTAGCCTTTGATCTCACCTTCTTGAAAAAGACTAGGTTAACCACTTCGGGTACATCAATCCCCGTATCCAACATATCTACTGATACGGCGATTTGGGGCATACTACCTACAAGACTGAACCGATCGATCAAATCCTGGGCATAGTCGGTCTTGTTATCTATGACCTTGGCAAATCCCCCTTTATAATGGGGGTATAGTCTGTTAAAGCGCTCTACAATATGCACTGCATGGTTATGGTTCTTGGCAAAGATAATGGTCTTTCCGAGTTTGTCTCCGCCTTCTACCTTAATGCCCTTTTCCATCACCAAGGCTAGGACCTTATCTATGGTATTATCATTAAACAGCCAAGTGTTCAGACTGTCCCCGGAGATAAAGTCCGGGAGCTCCCCTTCTTCACCAAAGGTATCTTCATACAGCTCCTTCTCTTCATCGCTGAGTTCGTCGTAGTGAATGCCTTGTTCAAGAAACTTCACGGTGGTCTCAACGGTATTATACGGTACGAGATAACCGTCCCTAACCGCCTCCGCTAGTTCATAGGCATAGGTAGGGACGTTGTCTTCCATTTCAAAGACTTCATATGTATTTCGATCCACATCATCTTTGGGTGTGGCGGTTAGACCCACTACCAAAGCGTCGAAGTAATCAAAGATAGCCCTGTATTTCTTGAATACACTCCGATGGGCCTCATCAATGATGATTAGGTCAAAATGACCTACGGTAAAGAGTCTTTGGTCATCCTCTAGTTTTGTATCATCGATGGCATTCATCATGGTGGGGTAAGTAGAGAATACCATGCGACTATCGGGGTTATCTTTGCTATCTAGTAGGTTACACAGGGAAAGGCTTGGAAGCAAAGCATTGAAGCTACCCTTGGCCTGCCTAACCAAAGCCGTACGGTCCGCCAGGAATAATGCGTTCTTAACCCAACCATGACGCGATAGGACATCTACCAAAGAAATTGCTACCCTTGTTTTGCCACTGCCGGTAGCCATGACTAATAGGCTCTTTCTGTACCCTTGGGAGAAGGTTTCGCATACGGCTTTAATGGCTTCCTTTTGGTAGTAGCGGTCAGTGATCGCATCGTTAATCCTGACTTTATCAAGGGGTAATCGGTGCTGCCTTCGATCAACACATAACTGCAGGTCCTCCTTGGAGTAGAACCCAGAAACATGCCTTTCTGGATAAAACACGTCGTCCCAGATATATGTCTTGAAGCCATTGGTGTAGAAGATAATGGGCCGTCGACCAAACCTGCGCTCCAAACAATCGGCGTAAAGAGTTGCCTGATGTTTGCCCTTGTCCGGGTTTATGCTAGCCTTCTTTGCTTCCACCACGGCAAGAGGTTTGCCGTTGTCTCCAAATAGAACATAATCTGCATAGCCTGTGCCTGTACCATAGGGCATACCCTGTAGTTCGTATTCCTCAATACAGTCTACACCAAAGACCCATCCAGCATCTTTCAGCTCAACGTCAATGTATTGCTTTCTGGTTTGAAACTCGCTAATCTCAACAACATGAAAGTCATGGGCTTGAACGTTTTGCTGCCTGACTTCGGTAAGTCTCTTTCTTAGCTCTTCATTGGCCGCCACCATACTCTCAAGCTTGCGATCCTTAGCACCAAGCTCATCATAAAGTCGTGTAAGCGCCTCCGAGGATCTCTTCTCTTCTTCCCCGGTTGGTAGAAGGTCTTCTCTGAATTCCTGATCCACATAATCCGGGGAATAGCAGTAATCCAACCACGAAACAAACTGATGCAGGTTGTGTAATGAGACCACCACTTCATTCCTACTCACTGGACTATTCGAGTGAGTAGCCATATTCCCTAGTTTAACCACGTACTTGATTAGGGGGAAAAGGCCCGGTTCGATGACCTCCCGAAATGTCTGGTCATGAATCAAGCTAGAGAGGTTATCCTGGTAGGGTACCTTAAGATCACTATCTGAACTGTATAGCCACTTAACAGCTAGTTCCAAGGCGCGACGGGCCAGTATAGCAGCAGTAGCTGGGCTAACGGCCACACTCTTTTCCGCATCAAGACATGCATCGGAGAAGCTATTAAACTGTGCATTCTTCTGTAGAAAAGCAAAGTTAGAGCCCATGATGCCCTCCTTAGCTAAAAAGTTTTCCTTTGAAGGCCCGTTGCATTATGCTGTTTAAGTTGCTTTGCATCAAAGATAAGCTGTGTCTCATCAGTCTCTGTTGCGTCGTAGCCCTTTTGACAATTCCGCTAAACTCCTCCTGCAAATGTACCGGCGGGATAATTACTTCTAGAGATCTAACCATTCCCAAATTGAGATTGGCCTGGTTACCACCGCGACCTAATTCTCTAATCTCCTGATACCTGAAACAAAGCTGTTTGAAAAGAAAGTCAACGTTTATTGCTGGTGAGGGCAATATGGCTGCACATGCCTGGTTTGTTGCCCCTGAGATCTTCATGATACCAGCCCTGCCCCGTGTCTGACCTTGTCCATACATCGCAACTAATATCGTATCTTTCGGGAAAACCTTGCAGTTGGTCTCCAGAATTGCCCTTTCTGTTATGTATTCCTCAACTTGGCGAATAGGAAGCCCGCGTATTTCCCCTGTCTTCACCCAGGGAATCCTCCCGCCTAAGTAATAGTCGTTCCTATCCCGCCGAGGAGTACTTCCTGTCTCAACTCTCGTTAGCTCACCAATGGCTTGTTTTCTCCAACCCTTCGGATTAATCACTGGGTCCCCAAACATGTCCAAAAACACACTCTGCAGAAACTCATCAAGCATTTCTATTTGCCGCTTGCGTTTATCGATTAGCTCCTGAGCTTTATCTAAGACTCCAGCTACTCTTCTCTGGACTTCAATTCGAGGCATCGGAATAGTAGTAAGATCTAAAAGCCTCCTCGTGATACCTCCAACTGTCGCTCCGCGGAAATCCTTCAGAATCTCATTCTGACCCATAGGCGAATACAGGTAGTAGAAGACATATTGAGGCAGAGCATGCTCCCTATCTACTGTTATTTTGAATACATGCTCGTTAATCGCTGCTTCCTTGAAAGGAAAGTCACTCCTCACAAACGAGACCTTCCCAGTCGTAGCACCATCCTTGACAATGAGTATATCTTCCTGGGTAACCTTCCCCTTTTTCAGATCCCTATAATAATCGGTTGGAACATATCTCAGATTACCAAAATCAAATCCACCGCTGTTATTCAGGTGTTCCGCTCCTATGCTTGGCACCCCTTTGGAGACACTCCCGCCCTTTGGCCTCCCCCCCGTTTCTAGGTTCAGAACTACATCCCCCAGTCTCACTATTTTTGGCATATGTCATCGTCCTTCAACATCATTTGTAGAATTGCCAATCCATCGCATATCTGATCCTCTAACCCGCTAATCCGTTTCAATATCACCTTCGGTTCCTCATAGTCCACTTCCTCATACTTAACCTCTTTATACCGGTTAATGGAGAGATCATAGTCATTGGCCGCAATCTCATCCTTGGGCACAAAGAAAGATTTCTCAGTTCGTTTCCGTTTCTCTTCGTTAGCCAAGTTGCTGAACCTCGCAACAATATCTGGAATATCATTATCTTTGATAGGTATTCGTTTGTCATCTAGTGAATAGCCATCTGCTTCCATGTCGTAAAACCAGACCTTGTCCGTCCCACCTGCACCGGTCTTGGTAAAGATCATGATACCTGTAGAGACCCCTGCATAGGGCTTAAATACCCCACTTGGCATAGAGATGATCGCCTCAAACTTGTGGTTTTCTATGATCTCCTTACGAATAGCCTTGTGTGCTCTGGAGCTTCCAAAGAGCACACCATCAGGCACAATGGATGCACATCTTCCACCGGGCTTTAGTATACGGAGGAAGAGCGATAGGAACAGCAATTCTGTCTTCTTGGTTCTGGTTATGGCAAGCAGGTCATTGGAAACCGATTCATAATCTAAGGAACCCTTAAAGGGTGGATTTGCTGATGTTAAGCAAAGACTAAAAAAATATGGGCTGTTCAAGCCCACATACGAAGGAGCGGCACCCAGTAAACAGGGCCCGCTCCCGCTTTTATTCTGATGTATTCTCCGGCTCGATCAACCGGGCAATCTCATCGGAGAAACGATAGATGATCTCCACCCTCATGCCGCTGTACACATTCACGTGATCGATAAAGAACAGGAGCATGTCATTGGTCAGCTCGTCAGCGGTCAGCGTCCGGCGAGCCATATCACAGGTCTCTGTCAATTCACGGTCCCTGCTTTGAGAAAGGGATAAATGCTCCTTTTCCAGCCGCTCTTTCTCGGCGCTGAGTCTGTCGTTCTCCGCGTTCAGCTTATCGCGTTCCATGAGGTATATATCCCTCTGAAGTCGCCCTTCGGCGTACCGCTCGTAAGCGCTGACCCGGCTGACGGAGATCTGCTTCATGCATTTCTCAATCTGTTCCAGCCGAAATCTGATGTTTTCCTCTGTGCCTTCACTGGCAGCTGCCGCCGCATACAGGCGATCATCTACATCCACCAGCAGACGGAGCTTCTCAAGCAGGTCGTTCTTCACGATGCGCTCCAGATCAGCCTCAATGAATCGTTCGCCCACCGGGCAGGCGGTCTCTCTGTTGGATACAGACTTGAGGCAGGTGTAGTAAATCACCGGGGAGTGCTTCTGCCGCTGCATGGCGCGTCCGCAGGCTCCGCAGTGCACCAGGCTGCGCAGCAGATACTGATTGGGACTCCGATCATAGCCCTTGCGGATTTTACGGAACACCTTCTGCGCTTCTTCATATTCGCTTTCACTGATGATGGCTTCATGGCAGTCCGGGATGATCTGCCACTCGGACTCATCCGTCCATACCGTCCGTGGATTGTCCAGCCCCTTCCAGCGGCGCTGATTCATGACCATCACACCGGTATACTCCCGGCGCTTCAGAATCTCCCGCACATTGTTGGAAGTCCAGCAGGCTTCCTGAGAGGAAGTACGGAACTTTTTGCTCCCAGGATTCATTCGCATAAAATAGGCCGACGGCGTTTCCAGCTTATAATCGTTCAGAACAACGGCAATCTCTGCCGGCGTTTTTCCTTCCAGTGCAAGGTCAAAGATTTTACGCACCACAGGCGCGGTATCCGGATTGGGAATGATCTTCCGCTTCACATCCGGGTCTTTCATGTATCCGTATGGAGCTTGAGAAGCCACGAACTCGCCTTTGCTCTTTCTGGTGCTCATGACGGTTTTGATCTTCTGGGACAGGTCTCGGCTGTAATAGGAGTAGACAATGTACTTCATGACCACTTCCATGCCGGCCGTGGAGCCCTTGTAATCATCGCTGTCATATCCGTCGTTGACGGCAATGAAGCGAACGCCCAGGAACGGAAAGATGCGCTCCAGATAGTCGCCGATCTCCACATAGTCGCGGAAAAAGCGGCTGAAATCCTTGCAGATAACCACGTTTGCCTCGCCGTTTTTCAGGCTTTCAATCATCCGCTCAAAGGACGGACGGTTGCCGTTGGTGCCGGAGTAGCCGTCATCGATAAACTCGACCACTTCATAGCCGTCAAACTCCCGGCGGGCTTGAACGAACCGATACAGCAGTGTGCGCTGATTGGCGATGCTCTCGCTCTCGGTCTTGAATTTCAGGTCATCATCAGCATCCGACAGGCGGATGTACAGGTACAGTTTCTTCACCGGGCTTCACCTCCTTCCAATTCGTGATAAGCCGTTTCCAATGCGTCCCGTTCCTCCTGAAAGCGGAATATAATCTCCAGCCTGTACTGGGCATGACCGGTTTTATATACGTTGATGTGGTCAATCATGGCCTCGGCGATTTCCGGCGTCAGCTTCCGCGCCTTGCGGATATTGCGGATGTTCACAAGCCACTTGTTCTCATCAGAAAGCATCCGGTTCAGCCTGGCCAGCTCCACAGACAGCTGATTGAGGTGGGAACTCTGCTCCTGATACGCGGTGTCAAAGCGGGTTTTCAGCTCGATATAGTCTCCGGCAGAGAGAATACCGTCCACATAGTCATTGTAGAGCTGCTCCCTTTTCGTCTGATAACCGGACAGCTGGTTGCTGACTTCCAGCATTTCCTGCTGAAGCTCAGTCTGCCGTTTCGTCTGAACGCCGCTATCCTTCAGTCGCCCGGTCACTTCCTCAAAATCCGCGAACAAGGCAAACTGTATCTGAATCGCGTTCCATACTATCGGCGCGAGCTTTTTCTCCGAGATGCCTACGGCAACATCACAGCGGCCATACTGCTTGTTCCGGCAGTTGTATCGACCTTCTTTTTTCTCGCCGTGGCGGCTGTAACCGAGGTTGGAGCCGCAGTGCCCGCACCGGACGATTCCGCTTCTGAAGATCTGCGGATGCTTTTCGCGGTAATTCCGGCTGGCTTCCAATTTGGCCTCATTCTCACGGCGGCCTGCTTCCAGGATTTTTCTGACCTGATAGAAGTCGCCCCGGCTGACCAGCGCTTCGTGCATATCCGGCAGGATACGCCACTTGCTCTCATCCGGCTCATAGTGATAATCCGGCTGTCCCAGATACAGCGCCGTCGGCATCCGTCCAAAGACAAGATCGCCCATATAGGTCGGATTCATCAATATCTGCTTGATGACCTGCTGCGTCCAAAGGCAGTCGGAATAGCACGCCCGCCTGGTCTGTCCGCGCAGATAGCGGAGCTTTCCTGGCGAGGGAATACCTTCTTCATTCAGCTGGCGCATGATGGGGCGCGCTCCGGTGCCGCTGAGAAACTGTGCGTAGATTCTTTTGACAATCGGTGCGGTCTCCGGATCGGGCTCAAACCGGTACTCCTGTGTGGTCGATTTCCGGTATCCGTAGGGGATCATGCTGGGAATGTGTTCGCCGGCCAGCTGCTTGGCATGAACCGCAAGCGACACTTTCTTAGACTGGTCTCTGGAATAGAAGCTGTTAATCAGGTTTTTCAGCGGAATCAGCAGGCTGCTGGCGGAGCCGTCCGTTTCAAAGCTGTCATAGCGGTCAACCACCGAGATGAACCGCACGCCCATGGCCGGGAAGATATTTTCCAGCAGGTTGCCTGCCTCAATATAATCACGTGAGAAGCGGCTGAAGTCCTTGATGACCAGTGCCTTGATTTTTCCATCCCGAATGTCGGAGAGCAGCCTCTGAAACTCCGGACGGTCCGTGTTTGTTCCGGTCCAGCCGTTGTCCACATAGGTATCCGCCAGATGAAGATACGGATGCTCCGATACATAATCCCGGCAGATTTCAATCTGTCCCTCGATGGAATCGCCGTCGTCGTTCTTCTTGCTGTTTTCAACCGAGAGTCGGGCGTAGATGGCCGTCTCCCAGACGGACGGCAGCATGGCGCTGACCGGTTCCTGCGCCTGCTCCGGCTGTAAATACTGTCTTTTCTTTCTTGCCATTATGCGTTCCTCCTCTCCGGTATTATTACGCCTTCCTCAGTGGGAAGGACATCCTCAAACCGTTCTATATACTGCAATGCGTTTTCCAGCTCATCTCTGTATCGGAAGCACGCCTCGATGCGCTTGCCGTCATAAATCAGGATTTTCTCAATCAGGTGGACGATGCACTCCCTGTCCAGCTCCGTCAGATGCCGGTACTTCTTGAACTGTTCAATCCACTCGATGTTCCCGGAGCTGTTCTCCATGGCCTGACTGCGCTCATCTTTCAGCTTTCCAAGCTGGCGCTGCCTGTCCGCAATCCTGCGGTCATAGCCTGCATGGAACTCCTTGTATTCCTCGCGGCTGATCACACCGTCCGCCATGTCCGAATACAGGTTGATTTTCAGATCCTGATACCGCTTGATTTCATTTTCCAGCGCCGTCATCTGGGCGTCATAGTTGATGATGCGCCGCTCCTGCTCCGGCAGCGATGCAATGTAATCCAGCACCTGTTCCACCTGGGCAATCAGTTCAATATGGTCGTTCACCACCCGCAGCACAATGGATTTCAGCTTGTCCTCACTGAATGTATGCGGAGAACAGCCCTTACCGGCTTTATTGGTGGAACAGACCAGGTAATGATACTTTTTCCCGCCGCTGGGGACTGTCTTCCGCACCATGGTGTGTTTACAGTCGCCGCAGAACACAAAGCCGGAGAACAGATGAACCTTTTCCTGCTTCGGCGCTGTACGGACGTCCCGCAGCATCAGATTCTGAACGGTATCAAAATCCGAGCGGCAGATAATGGGCTCATGGTTGTTCTCGATGACGATCCACTCATCCCGGTCATACTCCACGCGCTTTTTGACTTTGTGGTTCGGGGTGCCGGATTTGTGCTGGATCAGCGTTCCGATATAGATTTCATTGGTCAGGATTCGCTTCACCAGCATGGGGCTCCACTCTGCCTGTTCGTTGCTGCGGAATCCGCAGGAGTAGTTGAAACCCTGCGCCTGCTTGTATTCCATGGGACTCAGGACGCCCATGCTGTTGAGCCGGTCGGCAATGGCGGAATTGCACAGTCCCTGTATGCGGAGCCGGAAGATCAGCTCCACCGTCCGGGCGGCTTCTTCATCCACCACCAGCCTGTTTCTGTTTGCCTCGTCCTTCCGGTAGCCATAGGGTGCAAAGGCTCCGATGAAGTCGCCCATCTTGCGCTTGATGTCCAGCTGAGAACGAATCTTGACGGATATGTCGCGGCAGTAGGCATCGTTGATCAGATTCTTGAACGGAACAATCAGGGCATCGGACTGCGCCTTTTCGCCGCAGGAATCGTAGTTGTCATTGATGGCAATGAACCGCACGCCCATGAACGGAAAAATCTTTTCCAGATACCGTCCTGCATCGATGTAGTTTCTGGCAAACCGGCTGAGGTCTTTGCAGATCACACAGTCGATTTTCTTGGCTTTGATGTCCTCCATCATCTGCTTGAAGCCCGGACGTTCAAAGTTGACGCCGGAATAGCCGTCATCCGCATACTCCTTAACGATCACAAATTCCGGATGCCTGCGCACATAATCCCGGATGATCTCCTTCTGGCTCGTTATGGAATTGCTCTCCGCCTTGTCGCCGTCATCGCGGGAAAGACGGGTATATTCTGCTGCATTCCAGATTCTGTCTGGCATTTTTATCACCTCCGCTATCATTGTATTGAAATCATCCGGGACAGTCGATGATGTCGATATTTGTTTCATCCCTTGCTGACCTGACTGCGGGCATAGCCTTCCAGTCGGTCATCAATCGTTTCGCGGGTGTTCATAAACCCGATCTTTACAACAACACCATCGTCAACGTAGCAGTAGGGATTGCCGATCTGCTTCAGGTAGGACGCAATGCGTTTTTCTCTCGGCTGACGGCTGTCGATGCGCACATCCCGGCGGTCATGAAGCGTTGCCGGGTCAACCGTCCGGATGTCCACTTTTCTCATTTCATCCAGTGTCATGGTCTGCTCCTTTCCGCACTCATCGTGAGTGCCTGCATATTACAAATAAAGTGCCAGGCTCACCGCAAGGCACTTACAGAATTCCGGGCTGTACAGGATATTGCTGTCCACCCGTCCCATGTATCTGATGATCCGGCGCTTATCCAGCGTTTTCAGCTGCTCCAGAATCACCATGGAAGGCCGGCTCAGCCCGCGTACCTGTTCCAGCAGGAAATGTGTCGGCTGATTCGGCTTTTTATCAATGTTGGAGGTGAGCGGTGCGGCAATCAGCGTGGGACTGAAGAAGTTGCCCGTGTTGTTCTGAAGAATCAATACCGGGCGGATACCGCCGATCTCTGCGCCCACGACCGGATCGAGATTCGCCAGATAGACGTCTCCGCGCCGGTACTCCCAGTTTTTCCGCAATGGCTTCACCTCCCAAACCTTAAATTTTATATACTGCCTCCCATTCGTCCACGACCCCCGGAGGCGGGGAACTCATCAGGCGGCAGTCTGCGAAGCTGCCTCATAGGATTCTAACCTCCCCGCCTTCATTGTGGCCGGGCCGCGAATTACGGAAGTATCATTATCCCTTGTGCGTTTCGTTGCCGTATCCGTTGCAGCCGGATATTTCTGATTGGTTCGGAATCGCTCACCGCCTTGCTTTCCGTAATCACCCGGATCGGGGCAGGCGTGTCGTGGCGCACTATCATGCAGCTGGAGAATCTCTCCCGCACAGGAACGTACCTGATGAATGTGTATGAAATTTTCAAGTTTCAGTAAGCAGCGCGTGAATCGTTTTTTTGTCAGACAGACTCATTTGCTCCTCTCACCCTTTAGCCGGTGGGAAGGCTTGTTTTCGGACAGGCTCAAAAAGATTTTTTGATTTTTTCTTTCAGGCGAGTCCAACGCCGGTGGGCGGTGTTTTCGGATAACCCCACTTCCAGAGAAATCTCGGAAAATGATTTTCCCTGAGATCTTCTCAGCGCAATCAGAACGGTGATCGGGTCGGTTTCCGAAAGCAGGCTGAACAGCGCGGGGCTGTCGATGCCGTCAAGAAAATCTGAAACAGTTTTCACATCCGGTTTCTCCTCATCTGCCGCAAGCTGTTCGATATAATCGCCGCCATCCGCATGATGTTCGTAATACCGCCGGTCGGAATTGAAAACTTCCCAATCGTAAGTACGAAGCTGCGCAATCCTGTCCTCGCTGACGCCGAGCTCACGCAGCTGTTTTTCTTCGGCCTCTTTCCAGAGCCGCCATTTTCTTTCTTCACTGGCCTTGTTGTATGCCATTGTCTTATCCTCCGAATTTCTGAATTTTGTTTGGAATTCAGAAACCGGAGGAGGAGAACGGCAGCGCGTTCTGCGCTTTTGGACATAAAAAATAGAGAGGTCTTTGTCTGCCGGAACAAAAGCCTCTCTATGATGAAATTGTGCCGGAGACATAAGAAAACCCCCGTAAGTTGTCATTTAGCTTTTGCGCTAAAAGGCTAACTTACGGGGGTTCCTCAGCTGTGCAGCTGGAGTGTCACGGCTGTTCGTTCTATTCTATTTTATCTCTGATTTGTGCGCTCTCTGTGTTTTGGGAAAAATCGGGTGTTTTCTCTGTGCGCCGGATGTGTTACACGCCGAACAGCTCCTCATATCGTATCAGGCTGTTCTTTTTCAGATGCGCTGTTACCACATCGATTTCCTCCTGTGTCATATCGTCTTTGAGGCGGAAGTATTCCTTCTTTGCCATATCTGCACCGGACAGACTGTATGTCGCCATGATGAGCCAGTAACAGATCAGGCCGTTTCCGGGGAAGAGCTCATGCGCCCTGGCGGCGTACTGCATGACACCCGCATAGTCTTTCTGCTTTGCCAGCTCGCGCATCAGGGCATCTGCGGCCTTGATGTAGCGAACCTCATACTGACTGACAATATCATTCAGCCACAGCTGGTCTCTGCCGCACATGAAAACCGGGCCTTTGTAAAGCTCTACCGCCTTGCGGAGCTCATCAATTCTTTCAGCGCTTCCGGATGCCGCCTCGGCTGCTTTCAGGTGAAGGTCAAACTGCTCGATGTCGGTCGTAATCTTCAGATTCGGATTTCTCCTGTACCCGCTGCCTTCGCGGACAATCAGTCTTGCGGATTGTCCGGTGCGCTTTGCGTACATATTGGAAAACCGGTATATGCTGCCTCGGATCGCATTCGTATTGCCGTCAAAATCCTCTCCGGGATTCAGATGCTCAAAGATTTCTCTCGGTGAGTGGGCGCGTTCCGGCTTCAACAGCAGATAGGCAACAAGCTGAATGGTTTTCGGCGCATTGATGATCTGCTCGGTCAGTGTACCGCCTGCCGTGCGGATTTCCAGGTCGCGGAAGAAACTGATATAGACATCATAGCTCGGTTCTATCGGGTTCATGGCCTCGATGATCTTCTCACGTTCCATGACATTCTGCTGGGCAAGCGCGCGGTGAAGAACATAGGCGAAGATGTACAGCGCTTCCGGCCGCTCCAGATATCTCGAAGGGTTGCGGATGACAAGAAAGCCGGTCGGTGCCGGAGAGAAAGGGGATGCCAGGATGGCTCTCGCCTCCAGACGCTCATACAGTGCAAATTCAACCGGATTGGATTCCCTGATTTCAGTTGTATCAGTGAGAACAATAGGCATGGCGCTGTGCATAGCTTCCAGCCAGCGCGGCATGACCTCGGCATCTTCCAGGCCGCTGATCAACTCGCGTGTTCTGTCGGTCGCACCTCCCGCCCGGAACCAGCAGACCGGTCTCCACAGGCAGGTATCCATATCGATATCCATGACGCCGGCCCAGTCTCCTCCATAGAACTCACATACCGTTTTCGGTTCATCTCCGTAAGTGTTGATCAAAATGATTAGAAAAAGGACATCGGGTAAATACTCCCAATAGAGTTAAAACACAAGGAGATGACCCGATGTCTACTATCAGTATACCCAGATTGTTTGG
>JALNWK010000013.1 GCA_023230925.1 Limnochordia bacterium | reverse complement strand
GATAATTTGAGCAAAACGGTGACAAAGAGGGTGGCCTTCTAGTCCGTGACAGTGGCCTTATCTGACCGTGAGGGTGGCCCTCTTTCTCCGTGAAGGTGGCCTTATTCGATCGGAATACTCACTCAAACAATCCTCCCTATCCTACGGGTACATATGAATGGATGATGTTTTGGAAATGTGCATAGATTTTGAGCAGCAAGTTCTGTCCATCAGTTGCTCATGCATTTTTCATAACAGGGCAATACTGGGCGGACATAGAAACACCCTCACACGCAAAAAAGCCCGCTAAACGGGCATATCAGCACCAGACAACACTATAGAACATTAGTTCTATCGATTCCCACCTTCGGCACCACAAGAGAAACAGACCCCGGCTTAACGGGGTCTGAACTTGAAGGAGATTTGACTAAAAGTAGGCAAAAATTACGGTCCAGTGACACTTGATTAGCCGTTGAGATAATCAATAACCTCTTTTTTTGAGACAAATTGCCCATTTCTTGTGCTGCAGGCCTGATTTCCTCTTCCCCAATTCCCCACCCAATAAACATATACATCACGCATCTGGCCTTGCAAATGCTTCACCAAAGCGCGAAGCTTTTCTTCGGACGCCTTATCGGCATCCACATTTAGCAGCTCATACATAATCCCTTTTTCTTCGGGCATCTTATTCACCTCCATGTTATCCCTCTTTTCAGTCAACGCCTTTCAAAAAAGAAAGGCCCCTCGCGGAGCCCTTCTATAAACTTACCTATCAAACTATCCAAGCAACTGCAGCACACTTTGAGGAGCCATATTTGCTTGGGCCAACATAGCGGTTGCAGCTTGTTGGAGAATGTTGTTCTTGGTGAATGCCATGATCTCTTCAGCCATATCAAGGTCACGGATCCGAGACTCAGCAGCTTGGAGGTTCTCAGCGGAGGTGCCGAGATTGGCGATGGTATGCTCGAGACGGTTCTGTATAGCGCCCAGCTTTGAACGCTCAGCAGATACCAACTCAATTGCATCGTTGATGTTCGTGATCGCTGCATCAGCGCCCTTCTGAGTCAAGACACCAACATTACCAGCACCGAGTTGATTCTCAACGTCGTCATCTGTTAGATCTGAATCAAGCCCATCGATGTCGCTATCCGCAACCTCCAAAGAACTAATGTTTGTCGCAGTTCCACTGCCAGAGGTAGCTGCCACCAGATCGATTTCGACGCTATCCTCCGATTCGGGAGCATCGGTAAACGTCAGTGTAACGCCTAGAACCACAGCCCCTGAATTGAGATCGGTCCAATCTTCTCCATCTGTCGAGTATTGGTACTTATAAGTATCCTCTCCAGCAGCTACCGACTGCAGATACAGCTTCCCATTAGTTGTCCCAGAATACGTCCCATTTAGGGTAATGCTTTTCCCACCCACTTCTTGAGTGGTATTTGTGAACGACGTTGCAGGTGTACCAGTTCCACCTGCCCCGCCAGACTTGGTCAAAGTCCCAAGTTGATCGGTGCTCATGGCATTGATGCTGATGTCCATGTTATCGCCTTGGTTGGCACCAATGTGAAACTTGCCGCTGAAGTTTCCATCGAGAAGCTTCTTTGTATTAAAGTAAGTCTTATCAGCAATCCTGTCGATTTCGTCAAGCAACTGGTTGATTTCCTTCTGGATCTCTTTGCGGTCTGTAAGAGTATTCGTATCGGTGGAAGCCTGTGTGGCTAGTTCCCGCATTCTCTGGAGAATAGCGTGGGTTTCATTCAGAGCACCTTCAGCAGTCTGAATCAGGGAAATGCCGTCCTGTGCATTTCTCTGAGCCTGCTTCAAGCCACGAATCTGACCACGCATTTTCTCAGAGATTGCAAGACCTGCTGCGTCATCACCAGCACGGTTAATTCTCATACCGCTGGAGAGTCTTTCCATGGACTTTGAGCTGTTAGCTTGGTTTACACCCAACTGACGATGTGCGTTTAGCGCCATAATGTTATTGTTAATTCGCATTGTTTTTCCTCCTTACGTTAGTCTCTTGCTTGATGATAACTCCGCACTAGCTTGTGCAGAATTCTTGTTAACTGAGCTAAATATTGGGCTCACTAGCAATATCGGGGTTGTATTGGTTTCTGTTTAGCCCCTGGTTCAATTCGTAGAACAATTTAAGTATATACGTCAATAGCGCGACTTGTGGAATGCTTCGTAGTTTTTTGGTAAACTAGTTCAATGTTCACTGAACCTGGGATACTGGCTAGTTGGAACCAGCCAGATTGAACGGATAGTGCCGGGGGATGCTTTGGTGCAGTATCGACGTTAATGGCAGTACTTCTCTTTGCAGGAGGTTCTAGCAGAACGGCTGCCTTAGACGTGATTTCCTTTCGATGTCGATCCCCTTGTCGTGCTGTTTTGGCGATACCTTCGTCGACTGCTTGACGAGCCCTTTGGCTCAACTCTCGGTTTAATCTCTGGACACCTTTTAGCCCAATATCCGCAAGGGGCTCCGTGATGTCTACTTGGATCCGATCCAAACGGTAACTAATATCTATTTCGCTTGCTGTAATGTCAATTCTAAGTTGCCTTAGCTCACCGATGGACATTTTCGTCTACCGTAGGAAGTCTATTAACGAGGGCTGAATAATCCGGGCCCCAGTTGCTAGTGACGCGGTATAAACATTTTCCTTGGTTTTGGCCTGCATGATCGCTTCAGCAACGTCTGTGTCCTCGTTGTTCGACAGTAATGACTTCAGGTTTAGCTCTGTCTCTTTGAGCCGCTCTTTAACACTACTCAAGTGATTATACTTCGCGCCTACTTCAGCTCGGTAGCGTAAGGTGTGATCGATGGATTTATCTAGGGTCCCGATACACTCATCTAGTTTCTCCGGATTGGATACTAACGCATCTTCTAGGGCTTTGAGTACATCAAATAAAGACGTGTCTTGATCAATGAAGAAGACATCCTGACCGGATAGACCTACTTCAATACGCACATAAGGACTAATTTCAAATTCGGGAACATCATTTGTTCCTAGGAATTGGATCTCATCACCTGCAGACTGGAAAGGTAAGGTAGCCACCTTTTTGCCCGCAAAGGCATACTTGGTACCAGAGGATACATTTCCCGCTGAGACAAGCTGTTCAATAAGGCCGGTAACTTCAGCGGCAATCGCTTGCCGATCGGTGGGTGTTAAGGGAGTGTTACCCTTGATCGCTAGATCTCGGGCCCGATCGAGCACGGAACTCACATTGGCTAACGCGGTCTCGCTCGCCTCAAAGATAGCTAGGGCCTCGTTAATATTCTTCTCATACTGGGCATTCTCAGCAAGTTTTGCCTTTAGGGTCATACTACGGGTTACACCACTCGGATCGTCTGAGGGCCTTTGAAATCTCTTGCCGGTGGCCAATTGCTGGTAATACCTATCTAGCTCCCTCAGATTATTGTGTAGGTTCGCAACGAAGTTATTCACCATCATCTGGTTTGTAATGCGCATGGTACATCCTCCTATCTACCGGTCCGCTCGATTAGGGTGGTAAGCATCTCATCGATTACGCTTACAACCCGGGCAGATGCGTTAAAGGCATGCTGGTACTTGATAATATTTGCCACCTCTTCATCCAAGGATACTCCCGAGGTGCTGTAGCGCAGGTTCCCTAGTTGTCTAACCAGCATGGTCTGATTGGTCGTCATGTTCTCCGCATGTCGGGCCTCAACACCTAGGCCGGCAATCAGAGCAGTGAAGTATTCCTGGTAGTTGGCCTTTCCGCCGTCAATAATCCGGGCATCCATTTTCTCAAGGAGCAACAGAGCATTTCCGGCGTTTCCTTCTTCATCAGCGGTGTCACTTGCAGCGATCTTGTTGTAATCAGCAGCTATCTCTGGGGCAAGCTGGATGTCTCCAGCACCAGTTCCGGTGAAGAGATCTAACCCCGTACTGCCATCAAGACCGTAACCAGTCCGGTGTACCTCGTTTAACCCGGTGATCAAGCCTGTGGCTAGTTTATCCAGGGCATCGAGGTATTCAGGGATAGTCTTATGATCCATATCTAGTAATGCTTGTAATCCACCTGCTTTTAGATCCACGGAACTGCTGTCTTCCCAAACGATACTGCTATTTTCATCGGTGGTTAGAGCACTGATATGATTAGCTTGATTGTCAGTCACCAACACCTTGCCGCCAATGGTGATCGTCATACTGTTGTTGGGCTCAATGGAGTATTCATAGTCTACAAGGAATGACAACTGGTCGAGGAGTAGATCCCGCCGGTCTAGTAGATCATTAGCATTTCTGCTAGTGGTAACTAGCTTTGAGATCTGTCGGTTGAGGGCGGCGATCTCATCGGCAATACCGTTTACTTCCCTGACGGTGATATCTATTTCCGAATGAATCTGGTTCTTTAGATCTTCCACCTGGCGGTACACATGCGAGATAACCTCTGTAAGTGCCTTGCCTTGTTGTTGGAGACTGGCCCGTACAGCAGAGCTTTGGGGGTTAGTCGTCAAATCATGCAGGGCCTTCCTGAACTCGGTAATCGCTTGATCGATTCCGGTCTTACCTGGCTCATTCATGATGAACTCGATTTGTTCAATGGACATGCGGTGCACGTCCCAGTAGCCAAGGTTTTGACTCTCCTGCCGGTACTGGGCGTCGTAGAAGGGGTTTCGCGCCCGTTGGATGTGGCTCATTACCACACCGTTACCTACAACACCTTTGGTAGTCTTAGTGACAAAGGAACTAACCTGGATTCCCTCCTGGCGAGAGTATCCTACGCTACCATCATTGGCGATATTATGATTAGCTATATTCAGCTGGTTCCTTTGTACCTGCATGCTTCTTTTGGCAATTTCTAATCCGTTAAACAGACTCATGTGGCCACCCTCTTACATAGGTTCTTGCCACGATCATCGGTTTTTGGGAGGGGTTTGTTTAGAAAGATGCTTGTGAATCTCGTAGGGAGATGACTTCTTCATTGATTCTGCGTCCGTCAGAGGCAAGATTGACGGTGATAGGTTTCTTGTACCTATTACCCGTAGGGTCAGCGATTAGATTAACAACAGGCTGATCCTGATGCTCCCAATTCAGGCGAATGACAACACCAAGCTCTCCTGAATCTAACTTGACGTAGGCTCCAACCGGATACTCAGCCACATACTCGCTAAGGGCCGAGAGCACGCTTTCATCAAATTGGTGTTGGTTGTCGTTGAGGAACTTCCTGGCTTGAGAGAAACCCAACCCTTTTCGGTAAACCCGATCAGATGTGATAGCATCAAACACATCAGCAACAGCAACAATACGACTGAAGATATGAGTGTCCCTGCCCTGTATACCAGCAGGGTAACCCGTGCCATCGATCCGCTCATGGTGTTGGAGAGCCACAATCGCCGCCCGGTAATCCAAAGAACTACGTTGGACAAGCATCTGGTAACCGTCTCGGGCATGTTCTTTGACAATTTGGTATTCTTCTTTTGTCAGTCTTGCCGGTTTACACAGGATTTCCTGGGAAACCAAGGTCTTGCCGATGTCATGTAAGGCAGCCCCCATACCTACTATGCGGATATCCCTAGTTGGCAACCGCAGAGAGCGGGCCATGAGTACAGAAACAACACAGCAATCAACACAATGCAAGAATGTGTAGTTGTCGTGATTCCGGATCTCAGATAGGCTGAAAACAATGGACTGGTTCACCAAAAGCTCGTCCACAAGAGCGTTTACTGACTGCTCTACCTCAGTCAGATCCGTCAACTGCTCCGGGCCCCGTTTGGTAAACAGATCACGTAGGGAGCTAGTCACCCGGGTCTTCGTCTGATTGGAGACGGGCTGGATCACCTCAATCTCTGCCTCCCAGGGCTCACCAACATAAATCGAAGGATAACCTAGCTCATAGATTCTTTGGATATATCTTTCAGTTAATTGTGTGCCGGCCTTTAGTAGCACCCTCCCGGTACTGTCCTCAATGGAGCGGACCAGATACATACCAGGCCGTACCTCGTCAATGGGCAAGCGTTCCAAACTCTACTATCCTCTCTCGCCACGTACTCTAGCAAAGCTGGCAAATTCATCAAGCATCTTCTGCTCTTGCCTTTGCATCGCCTTTCTATGCATTTCCCGTTGTCGTTCCTTGAGTAAGGCCAAAACCTTACAGTTCTTTGTGGTCTGTTGTAGTTGATCCTGCTGTTGTTCGTGGGTTAAAGCCGCTACTTCCAGCTCTTGATGAGCCCGCGTTAGAGCGCGGCTAAGCCCCTGCCTATAATCGCTATTAAGCTGCATATACACAACGGAGGATTCCTCCTTACAGTTGAAGGCATCCTGCCGGTCTTGATGCAACTTGGCTATACGTTGGGCTTTCTTTTCGACAGCCAATAGGGCCTTGGCTGTCTCGGCCTGTTTTTGTTTCTTCTCCGCTTCATGTAGTTGGAGAAGTTTGTCTAAAGAAAACTGAAAGGAGCGCATCGTCCATTACCTAAAAAAATCGATGATGCTACCGGCGATCTTCTCTGGATCCAGTATATACTTGCCAGCATCGACTTTTTCCTTGATCGCTTCTACTTTACCGGACTCATCTACTGAAGTGGCCGGAGTTTTTGCCAACAGCCGTTTTGCTCCTTCAGAAATGGATACCCGATCGCTGTTTTGCTCTTGAACCCTTTGATTAGGCTTACCTTTGCTTAGGGCTTGCCTTTGGGCAATCGGCTCAACACCAGCTAAAGTTGTTTTCTCAACCTTCATGATGACACTCCCCCTCAAGTGACCCTCTTCAGATTATCTTTCGGTTAGATAGGGTAATCTGTTTAGTTTTGGGGAATCTCCCTTCTCCAAGCCCTTGATATACCAATTCAAGAACTCCGCTATTCCATTGATCGGCAGACTAAGATGGGCCGTACCATTTTCCTTTACTGCCTTAGGCATCCCATATACAACCGAAGTTGCCTCATCCTGTGCCACCACCAATCCTCCCGCTCGCTTAGCCTGGACACATCCAGCTGCTCCATCCCGGCCCATCCCAGTGAGGATGACAGCCACCATCTGCGGACCGTATACCTGTGCCGCCGAGGAGATCATCACATCGATTGAAGGCCGAATGTGCGTATCCTTCTCCTCGGTGGTAAGCTCTACCGAACAGCGATTGGTAACTCGCATATGATAATCCCCCGGGGTCAGTAGTGCAAGCCCCTGGTTGAGGGTATCACCGGTCTTTGCCTCCCTCACCTCTAGGGGGCAAGTATCGTTTAGTCGTTGCGCCAAAGATGCGGTAAACTGACCGGGCATGTGCTGGCTGATAATTATACCGGCAGGAAGATCCGGTGCTAACCCCGCAAGCAAAATCTCCAAAGCCCGCGGCCCCCCAGTTGAGGAACCAATGGCAATAAGCCGGGCTGCTCCATCGGCACAAGCGCGTACCGACGGAAGGGGTTTTGTCGGTAGTCCCCCCACTAACCCGGTCATATTCGCAGTGGCAGCTGTCTTAACTTTTAGGATAAGTTGATCCCTAAACTGCTCGATATTATCCCAGGCAATCGGTTTCGTTAAGAAATCTACGGCTCCAAGGAGGAGACCTTCGGTAGTAATATCACTGCCTTCCTTGGTGACACTGCTTAGTAAAACCACAGGGATTGGTCTTGTTTTCATCATTTCGCCCAGGGCGGTGATTCCATCCATCCCTGGCATATGAACATCTAGTGTCACCACATCAACCTTAACTTGACGAACTTTATCTAAAAACTCCAGCCCGTTGGCGGCGGTGGAAACGACCTCCAGATCTGGATCCTTTTCCAACAGATCTGAAATGAGCCGGCGCATAAAGGCAGAGTCATCTACTACCATTACCCTAACCTTGGTTGACAAAAAGTCTGCCCCCTCCATCAGTGGTAGTCTGTCTGCTCTACAGAGTGGTAATCTCACCTGCTTTGTTCACGATCACCAGTCCCGTAGCCACATCGATCGACATGGAGCGTCCTTTATTCCCACCCACGTCTTGACCGGACACCTTGACTCCTAATTCCTTCAGTTTGGTTTGCACTGCCAAAACGTTTTGCTCCCCCACATTAAGTAGGGGGCCTTCCATCCCCGAAAATAGCTGACCCCCGCCCGCTATTTTTGCATATAAGGTCCTCGGATGAGCTCCTTGCTGCAACATTTGCTTATAGAGAAGGGGCAGTGCAAGGTCCGCATACTTCCCCGGGTTTTCGTGTTTCTCCCGGCCATTTGCACTGGCTAAAAAGATATGGGATAATCCTGCTACTCTATTAATACTATCGTATAATGCCACACCGACACAAGAGCCAAGACCCAAAGTCTTGATGATCCCCAGTTCTTTAACGATGGCATACTCGCCCAAGCCAACAAGGTGTTCCATGTGCGCTACTCCAGTCTAAACTTATCGATCAGGATATCCAGGAAGGTGCTTTCTGGCAGAAACACAATGTGGCCTGTAGCCCGGTATTGCTCAAGCAGGAAAACCGACTCAACAACGATAACCTGATCACTTACAGTACCGCTTTCAACTAAGATGGAGTTGAGTACAGCCGCGCTTGGCCCGATAGCCATCCCTGCAACCGCTGGCACCAACTGCATGTCGCTGATGTCCGCTAAGGCATTAACGAAGGAGGCCGTCATGATATTGCTGGTCTCATCAATTGCTGAGCGGGACAGTTCATCCAGTCCTTGAAGGTGCTTGTCTAGCAGTCTACCAGCCATCACCAAAGCATCGTGCAGAGATTGGATAAACGCAATGGCACCTACATCCCCTTCAATCATCCGCAACGTCCCCACAATTTCCTCTTCCGGGTTAGGCAAAAGCTCAGCAAACTTACTGATGGGGCATAGTAAGGATGTGGGTACTTCAATACCCACCGCCTCATTTCCGAACATGCGGGATAAGGATGTGGCCGCGTTTCCTGTACCTATGTTGCTCAGTTCAAGCAACATATCCATTACTGCATCTTTAATCAACTCTTGGTTCATTAGCCCTCTAACGCCTTCCCCAAGGCCTCAATGACTCGTTCCTCTTCGAAAGGCTTGACGATGAAGTCTTTTGCACCGGAACTTAGCGCCTGAATAACCATTTGCTTTTGACCCATGGCGCTACAGACAATAATCAGTGCATTGGGGTCTTGTTCTCGTATTTTGGTAATTGCAGTGATGCCGTCCATTTTAGGCATTGTAATATCCATAGTCACAATATCTGGTTCCAACTCTTGGTATAGCTCAATGGCTTCTATCCCATTGCCTGCTTCTCCCACCACATTGAACCCATTTTGACTTAGGATCTTCTTCAGCATCATGCGCATAAAAGCGGTATCATCGACAATAAGTACGTTCTTAGCCAACGTTATCCCCTCCCCCGACCCGTGTGTAACAGATTGTTCACATCTATGATTAAGGCAACTTCACCACTTCCGAGGACTGTTGCGCCCGCAACACCTTCGTGATGCAACAGTTCCCGAGGCAAGGATTTAGTGACAACCTCCAGTTGCCCCAAAAGCTGATCCACTACCAGCCCAAGTTTCTGCCGGTTAGCCTCCACGATTACCACTGAAAGTACCGCACCCTCATCACGCTTCTCCCCGGTGAGAAGTTCCTGTAAAGGGATAATCGGAATGACTTCGCCCCGGAGGTTAAGCATTCCCTGTCCGTAAACTTGCTTGATGTCTTTGCTGCGGAGCCGTAGGTTTTCGATGACCACATCCACAGGTATTGCATAGTGAATGTCCTTTTCCTTTACCAATAAGGCTTGGGTGATCGAAAGGGTTAAAGGCAGTCTGATCGTTATTTGGGTATATTCATCTTTCCTAGTGTCAATATACACAGAACCTTTCATGGAGTCAACTGCCTTCTTGACCACATCCATCCCAACACCGCGTCCGGAAATATCTGTTACTTCTTTTTTGGTGCTAAGACCCGCATGAAAAACGTATTGGACAATGTCCTCCTCAGACAAACTCTGGGCCTGTTGCTTAGTGATTAGGCCATTGCTTATGGCCTTCTCCCGGACACGATTAACATCGATACCCGCTCCATCGTCCTTGACCTCGATCACCACATAGCTACCCTCTTGATAAGCAGATAGGGTTACCTTGGCTTGGCTGGGCTTGCCCTTTTTCACTCGCTCATCCACCGATTCGACACCGTGATCAATGGCATTGCGGACTAGGTGAACCAAGGGATCGGCTAGATGATTCACGATGGACCGGTCCAGTTCGGTATCCTCACCGAGCATTTCCAATTGTACGTCCTTGTTATGCTCGATACTAAAGTTTCGTACCATGCGGGGAAAGCGATCGAATAGTTCCCGAATCGGTACCATCCGTAGTTTCATAATCCCCCGGTACAAATCTGTAGTTAGGCGATCCAAGCGTCGCACTGCCTCTACGAGGTCGCTATCCTTCGTTTGGTCTAGGAGCTCCATAATGTTATTACGCGTGATGGTCAACTCACCAGTCAAGTTCACCAGTGCATCGATCCGCTGGGTATCCACCCGGATGAAGTCCCGGACTTTGGGAATAACCTTGTCCGGGGAGGCATCCTTGGTATTGTCTGACTGGGAATCATCCTCCATCTGATCAAAGTTTAGGATCTCCACTCTAAAAGAAGCCAGATCCGGGATACCTGCCAAGGTATGTTCGACTTTCTCTTGGGGATGAGAGCTTACCAACACCAGGCCGAAACTATGGCCAAATCGTTCTTCTTCAATATCTTCAACGGGGGGAAAACTTTTCACGATCTCACCAAGTTCACCTAGGGCACGATGGACTGTATAGGCTCGCACTGATTTCATGCGGACATTATCGACGAGGTGCACATCAACACGGTAAATCGTCCCATCGGTGACCGTTTTTTGAAGGAGCTCTACCTCCCATTGGGCTAAGCGAACATCGGGCATTTCCTCATCCGGGTAAACGGCGGTATCCCCATCTCCAATGACGGCATGAATCTTATCCGTTAGGTCCCTTCTAGGATCCGGTTTGTAACTGCTAGGATCCTTGGAGAATTTGTCAAGCATATTCTCCATGGCTTCAACGGCCTGCAAGAGTACGGTGATTGCTTGAGAAGAGACGCTTAGGGTCTGTTTGCGGAACTGGTCCAGTAAAGTCTCCATCTCATGGGCTAAAGATGATAGATCCTCCAAACCAACCGTAGCCGACATACCCTTTAGGCTGTGGGCAGCCCGAAAGAGTTCAGCCAAAACCTCCTGGTCATGGGGGTTTTTCTCCAGCAATAGGAGGTAATCCCCAAGGGCATTTAGGTATTCGGTAGCTTCTGCAGTAAACATCGCCTGATACTCGCTTAGATCCACATCTACCCCTCCTTGCATTTATCTCCCAAATCGTAATATCGGTATTTGTTCTTCCTTTGTTAAGGTGTGCGGCGGTACTGATGTCTGTTCAATAGCAAACATCAGTACCTATGTTTTCTACAAAGTGAAGGACTCGATCGAACGGTCCAGCTGTTGTCCCAAAGAGGCCAGGTTTTGGGCTAGATCCCTCACCTGCTCCACAGCGCTGGATTGTTTTTGCACAGCCCCAGCGATCTGTTGACTACCTGCGGCCATCTCTTGGGATGCCGAAGAAACTTCTTGAATCGAGCTGGCTGCTATGTCCGCGGACGCTGATACCTCTGCAAAGAGTTGGTTGATCCTATCTACGGTCTCTACACCGGAATCAAGCTCTTGGGCTGCTCCTTCTGTGTTTTCCGAGGCTGTTTTCGCTTCTTTTTGGACCTTTTCTAGGAGTATGCTGATCTCCTCGGCTGATTGCCGGGACTGTTCCGCAAGTTTCCGTACCTCATCGGCCACCACGGCAAAACCTCGTCCATGTTCTCCGGCTCTAGCCGCTTCAATCGCGGCATTAAGCGCCAAGAGGTTGGTCTGCTCAGCAATTTGGGTAATCATATCAATGATCTTGTAGATCTGACCGGCATCTTCGTTAAGCTCAGCCACAGATTCAATTGATAGGGCTGCTGCCTTCTGCACATCTTTCATTAAGTTCACGGCCTCTAGCATCTGTTGATGGGCACTTTGAGAGCCTTGGGCCCCTTGTACCGATGCTGCAGCTACCGACTGGGCGTTCCCGCTAACTTGTTGTGTACTTGCAGCTAGCTGCTGAACCGCGGCAGCAAATTGTTGGGTAAGGGCACTGGTCTCCTGGGCCGTTGCAGCTAACTGTTGACTACTTCCGGAGATCTCCCGGGCCACTTGGATGACTTGACCCACCAGTTCTCTAAGGCCTTCTCGCATTTCTTGTAACGAACGCCCCAGTTGACCGATTTCGTCCTTGTAATTGCTGGCGCTACGGGTCACACTGAAATTGCCCTTGGCTACCTCAGCGGCAGCCTCATTAAGCTCGTCAAGTCGGGTAGTGATGGTTCTAATGATGATGTATGATACACTTAGACCGATGACGGCTAAGATAATCGTCCAAGCAATCACTTTTCGTCGATTGGCGTCCTTAGCTAACCTAGCATTTTCATGCTCCGCTTCCATGTACTGATCACGTAACAGGGTTATTTCCGTTAGAGTCTCTATGGCATAGTCCGCGGTGTCTGTAGTGTCGTGTAGCAAGACAGAGAGGGATTGGGAGTTACTACGCTGCTCATGCAAAGCCTCCCATAGATTATCGATCTGCTCTTCAAAGGCTTCGAGGGTTGCCCCAAGAACGCTTCGTAAGTCTTTTTCCTTTGCGTCTATCGGCTCAGCCGTAAGATAATTCTCTAGGTTCTGTCTAAACCCCGCCACGCTGTCATTGGTCAAGGTTTCAAACTGTGAAAGGCTATCGCCAAGATCTGGTATTAATGCCAAAGCTGTTCCAAGTCGTACTTGTTGCAGGTGCAGTTGTGCTTGTAGGAGCTCATCACCAATTCGATTATCTTCGTAGGCAAGATCTAAGCTGCTCCCCACTGTATCAAGGGTTTTATTGCCCATATATCCAATAAAGATCATGCCAAAAAATAGGATGCCCGCTGTTAGCAGTAATTTTACTCCTATCGGTAAGTCATTTATAAATCTCATTTCTGCGACCCCCCAGGTCTTTTTTGTGTTTATTCCCCCTGTACCCTTACTGCCTCAATGGTCAATTGCTCTTCGCTGCCTAAAAGTTGTGCCAAGCGCAAAATGACTAGAATTCGACCATCGATCTTACCTATTCCTCTAATAAACTCAGTCCGCAACCCCGCAACATCTTGGGGAGGGGGCTCAATGGCCTCTTGCGAAAGCCGTAGTACCTCGGAAACTTCATCGACGATCAAACCAGTTAAGTTTCCTTGGGATTCAACGATCACAATCCGCGTGGATGGGGTTTCCTCGCCCCTTGGGATTCCAAACCGTTGCCGTAAACTAATGACCGGGATGATCTCGCCCCGTACATTGATAATACCTGTAATATAATCCGGAGCCTGCGGCAACTTCGTAATAGTAGCCATTTTGATAATCTCTTTGACCTGCATAATGTCAATGGCAAACTCTTCGTCTACGAGCGAAAACACTACAAACTGTAATTCCTGATCCTGGCTTCGTGGCTCAGTCAATAACTCCCCCTCCAATTGGTTCGTTCTATGTATGCGCGCAAAAACACACCTCCCTCGTGGATGTGTCTAGTACATAGTTATATCGGTGTTTTCTTGTGTTTGTTTAGCCTGGGGTCTATCAAATCGGCATTGGGGGAAGCAGGCTGAGTGGGACAGGTAACAGACTCCGCCGCATGGGTCAGTCTACACAAGACTGCCTCCCTTCGTTTTGTGTATGTAACCCCCTCCATTGAGGGCTTCCGAAGGCTGCACATATATCCCTCTGCAAACCTGGGGGGTCGCATTTTGGGATATATGTGCAATAAAGTGTTCGTCCTTGATACATATTCTACCATTAACATGGTGGATGTCAAGGCAATTACCCATTCATATCAATGTAGGTTGAGAGGATACCATACTATACTTATTATGACAGCATGTTTTTGAAAGACTGGAGGAATTATAAACAATGAATCAAGATCTGATTAGGGTGGGCCAACGTATCCGTTTACTGAGAATGTGTCGTGGTCTTACTCTGGAGGAACTAGCAGAGAAATCAGGGTTGTATCCCGGGTACATTGGGGATATTGAGCGGGGATGTGGCCGCAATCCTTCACTAAAAAGCCTTGCTAAAATCGCTTTGGCCTTAGATGTCGAATTGTACGAGCTTTTCGAGCCCGAATGTGATAGTGATACCGATAAGCAACTAGCCTTGTCAAAGCTAAATGCAATATGTTGTACCCAAAGCACCAAGGATATTGAATTCATCGCAGAGCTAGTCACATCACTCATCTCTTGGAAGAATGGCTAGCTGAAATAGGACCAAGGATGATGGTATGCACTGACATTAACGAATAATCTGTTATTATAAAGTAAAGTAAATAAAAGGTTAGCACCGGGTGGCCTTGTGGTAATAAGCGCACTTAAAGCTTGACAAAGCCATCGACAGTCAACCAGACTTTGGTCCGGAGAGTCATCACTTAGTATGCTTATCCGCTACATTGGAAGCGCCGTAGGACTCGGGCTTAATTTTTGCATCGAACCCGCTACCTACCACCATACCGACTACTTCACGGATTAATTCCTTAGTCTCGCCATTAGGACCCACATCCAAATGGATCTCGATATTCAGATCCCCAAAGCCGTTCTGGGCTAGAAGGGCGGTAATCTGACTGGCTACAGCTAGGCTGCGGGAGGTCTCGTAGAAAATCCGTTGACGCAAACTTGAAATGTAGCGGTGTTTTTCACGACTGTAGAAATAGCGCCCACCGCGGCCTTCCCGGTGAATAAGAATGGCTGTCACAAAGCAGGTGTCATCCCGGGTTTGGGAATCCGTACCAATAATTAACCGATACTTTATGGTGGGCATTTCTTGCATATAGGCAATAATCTGCTCAAAGACCCCATTGATTTCCATTGAACCGTAACTTGGACTGATAAACTCCATAATCTCGCCTTCCTAAAAACGAATGGCGGCTTTGATCAGGTGTCGGTTAAGTCTCTTCTAGTAAAACCTGTGCTATCTGATAAAATTCCTCTGGAGATAGGGTTTCTCCCCGACAATTAGGATCAATGGCTGCTTGTACAAGCACTTGGCTAATCCTCTCTGCTGACATGCCAAGGCCTGCTCTTAACGCATTGCTGATAATCTTGCGTCGCTGACCAAAAGCCGCCTTAACAACACGGAAGAAATACTCCTCATGGGTATCGGTAGGGAAGGATAAGCCCCCGGGAACAAGCCGAATCACCGCTGAATCGACCTCTGGCTTGGGGTAGAAGACCGTCCGGGGTACATAACAGACAAGCTCAGGTCTACTCTTGGCTTGTACCGCCACCGATAGCACTCCATATTCCTTGGTGTTGGGTTTTGCGATCATCCTTAATGCAACTTCCCTTTGCACCATGCAGGTGATATTTGCCAGTTCCACCCTTGCACCTAGCAAGTGCATAATAATCGGGCTTGTCACATAGTAGGGCAAATTCCCCACAGCTTTGATTATATCATAATCCGCCCCCGGGAGTACAAGGTCAGATATGGGTAGTTTTAGAATGTCCTCCCCTACGATGGTGATGTTGGAAAAACCCTCGAGGTTCTCTTCTAGGAGGGGAATAATCCGACGATCCTTTTCCACGGTAACCACATGCCCGGCCCTTTGTGCTAGGGCCTTGGTTAAGGTGCCCAGTCCTGCACCTATCTCGATTACGAGATCGCTTTTAGACGGGTCTACAGCATCGACGATCTTGTCCAAAATGTTGCCATCCACAAGAAAGTTTTGTCCGAGCTTCTTGCTTGGATAGACTTGATGTTGCTTCAACTTTTTTCTGATCACACTAACACTAGTGAGATTACTTTCCACGAAATTAGTTCACTCCAAAACGTATACTTTCACTCGGCGGCGCCCAAAGTGAACCGCCTCTCGGTAGGTATCGAAACAAAGATCTACAATGTTGCCCTTGATCGCCCCACCAATATCAGCGGCGACGGCAATACCGTAGCCAGGAATATACAAACGGGTCCCTAGGGGAATTAGACTTGGATCAACAGCTACCACCCCATAGCCGGCCTGTGCTCCGGTATAAGTAATTCCATCGGCCCATTTACCTGTACTTTCGGGCCCGGGGTAATATGCGGTAGCTTCCAGGTCTAGCACTTGGCGATAACGGATGGGCCCCGCAGGGGTATCGGTTGTATAAAACAAAATCTTCGTACCAACAGCTACTACCTGGGAAACGGGATCCTCGATCACTTCTTGGGAAATTAGCTCCTCACTTACAAGGACACCATTGTGATATGTCAGCTTGTAAACATCCTCACGGGTTCCGTTCCTGCCGGCCTGCACGGTCACCGTCTTACCCTTTTCCAAATCCCGATCAATCCGTTGGATTACCTTATAACCTAAAAGCACATGCTTCGCACTATATTGTTCTTCCACCCGTATAATGTTAACCCTCGAATCCTCGGTTAGCGTAGTAGCAAGTCCTGGTACCGCAAAATCCAGGGGACCTAGTTCTACTTCTAGTTCATGAAGAACATCAATAACCTTTGTCTCCGTCGTATGATGGATGTAGTTCTTCCCATCAACTTGTAGGTTTACGGTGAAGGACGGCTGCACGAAGATCTCCATCCCCGATACAATCTCTGTCTCCAAAGAAGGATATACTGCGTCGAAGGACGATAATACAATAGGGAACTCCGAGACTACCTCTCCTACGGTTTTAGCCTTGGTCTTTATTGGCCAACTGGTTTGGCCATAGACCACGACAACCTCACTGGCAAAGTCCCGATGCCCAGCACAGGTCAGTAGGGCAAGCATAGCTAAAGCAACCGTTAGCATCACTAACGGATGATGATAGCGAACAGACCGCATTGGTCTCCTCCTGTTTACCTTAGTCCTTAGCCAAACGGCGATAGGGATCTAGTTTTTCCTGCAGCTCACTAATACTGTATTCACCAATGTGCTCGATAATGTCCACAATCTCTTGAAACTCTTTTTCGGTAATCTTACCCTGCTGACATAATTCATCGTAGGCCATCACAAACTGTAGCTTCAGTCGATCGCTTTCAGCGTCAATGTCAGGCACCAAGGTCAGCCTCCTCTCGGTAGGTCTCGTCAATGAACCGAGTATATTCCGGTACCCAGCGGAGTACCGCTTTACCGGTCTGTCCCTTACGCTGTTTGGCGAAGATCACTTCTACTTGACCCACCGTCCCATCGGCTGCCGCCTTCTCGGGATAATAGTAGTCGTCTCGGTACAAAAACATAATCACGTCGGCAAATTCCTCAATGTTACCACTGTCTCGGAGATCAGACATACGGGGTCTTTTGTTATCCCGACTTTCCACTCCCCGGTTAAGCTGGGAGAGGAGTATAATCGGTAAATCCAATTCTCCGGCAAGATCCCTTAGTTCTCGAACAATGTCTCCTACCTGCAGTGCCCAGTTCTTACTGGCATCCCCCGTGGGCCGGATCAACTGTAAGTAGTCAATAATAACCAGTCCCAAGTCCTTCTGCTCCGCTTTAACCTTCCGGGCTTTAGCCCGAATCTCGGCAACGCTTAGTCCTCGGGTATCGACGATCTTAATTGGCAGATCATAAAGTTCATTGAACACCTCTTCGGTAACTGCCAGTTTTTCATCGTCAAGACGGGTGGCATAATCAAAGGAGGTCACTTCCCTGCCTTGACCCCGGTATCGAAACAGCTCACTAATGACTATTCGGTCGCCAATCTGCTCATCATCCATCTCCAAGCTGAAGATCAAAACAGGCACATCGCGCTTGGCCACATTCATGGCAAAGTTGAGTGCTAGAGCAGTCTTACCCATACTGGGCCGGGCGGCGAGAATGATCAGGTCTTTTCTCTTAAACCCGGTAGTCAAAGCATCAATCGATGGGTAGCGAACTGGCAGTCCATAGGAAACCTTGCCCTCCCGCCGTTCAATGAGGTTCCGATAACACTTAGTCAGGACATCGAGCAGGTCTTTGGTATCGTCTTCTTCTCCTTCGTTTTGACACGCCTGGAAGATTATTTCCTGGGCCCTTGCCTGGCAAGCGCTCAGGCTTTCTTCTGTATCAAGCCGTACCATTTCCTCGATCTTCGCTACAGCAGAGAGAATGCGCCGGCGGGCCGCCTTATCAATTATGGACTCAATACTGGGAATCAGCTCTGCCTTACTAACAAAAGACTCCGTCAACTGGAGCAGGACCTTATCTATATCCTCTAGGGTCTCATTCTTCCGTAACCGGTTATACACTTGGGTGTAGGAGATTTGACCACTCGCGTTATACAAGTCATAGATCGCTCTGTAAATTTTGCGATGTCTAATGTCGTAGAAATGTTCTTCCCTTAGTCGGTCAATACAATGATCAACTCGCTCGGGATGACGAATCAATATACCCAATACCCGTTGTTCCGCCTCTAGATCGTAGGGCACAAATAGAGTCTCCTTGCCTGGTGCGTTACTCATCTGGGTACAACTCCTTCCAGAGCTTCAGCCGGTTCTCATCCACTACGTTATAAGCTGTGGCATTGGGCCAACCCTCGTAGTTTTCCGGTTTTGCATTCTTCGGTTCTATTCCAGCCAACGCCCGGACCTTAACCTTTTTTTTGATCATATCGTCCACGGTCCGTATTCCGTCGTTACTCCAATTGCGCAAGATCCCCTCTAAGTATTCGAACCGGGGGGTCTTTGCTGATAGAGCCGTCTCTTCGATGGCTAGCGCAATTACATCAACACTCATATGTTTACTCTCGATCCAGTTTTCGAGTTTTTGGTACTGCGTTGGACCAATAAGGCCAATGCGGTTTGCATAAAGTTCCAAAACAGAGTCAAGATCTGGATTTACCTCCGCAGAAACCAGAGCCTGTTCCTCAGTGGTAGCATCCCCCGAAAGGTCTACTCCTTCCAAAGCGGTGCTAGCGGCTATTTGATCCCAAAAGCTCTCTTGGTAGTCCTCTGGGGACTGTTCTGCCACGTCCTGTTGCTGGTGGGGCATCTTACCGGGCTCCTTTAGGACCCAACCTGCTTTAACCGCCTGAATTAGACCGACGTTTTCAAGCCTTTCTAAGATGTTGTCTACAGAACGTCCGTCTAAATCCATCTGGCCCATGAGGTAGTCCCTTGCGGTAATCTTTTGATCTGTTTCTATTAGCACCCGCAGATTAAGCCAAGCAGCCACAGCCAAAGGACCGATCAAAGGTTGGCATTCCGTAAAAAGGGCCACGGGAACCAAAATGCTACTAGTTGTCTTCCGCTCAAAACATATGTCTTGTTCATTGCCCATCCAACCCACCCCCAATCTAGTTTGACGACTGCGACTGATACAGAGCAATCATCTTGTTTAACCCTGTCCTACTGTGGCATGCGTAAATTTGTGGATGGTTATCAATGGCGGTTTCCGCCGAACAAAAAAGCCCACAAGCAGACGAGCCTTCCGACCATGCGTGGGCTTTTCACGTTTTGTTCTCCTAGTACAAATTTACATTCTGCGCTCAAGTATAGAAATCCTGCACACAGATCAAAACCCCAAAGTCGCAAAAAGAAAGGTAATATTACAATCTTTACATCGAAGAACAGCCCGACCGGGAACGTTGGTGTGGCTTCCCTAGGCTGCTTCCTCTGATCCTCGTACATAGTAGCATCCCTAAGGAAGATAGCAGGATCACAGACCAAATTGCTCCGATAATCAAATGATGTCCTCTACTTACGTAAATCTGGTTCATTGCTACATCAACAGGGCCGTAAGCCGGTATTGCCAGATGATAAAAGTCTGTGTAGTAGACATAGGTCCACCAAAGAAGCCGCACCGATGCAATCATCGTACTTAACTGCCACAGGCGCTTCACCGGAACCACCTCCCTTTGATGGTCTAGAGTGTCCGCTTCAACTGCTTCCCTTTGCCATACCTGTCTAAGCCTAGTTTGAGCAGTAGATGAATTAGTTCAGGGTAGCTAATTCCGGTAGCTTCCCACAGTTTCGGATACATACTGATCGAGGTAAACCCAGGTAGGGTATTGATTTCATTAATATAGACCTGATCTTTGCAGACGAAAAAGTCCACCCGAGCCATCCCTGCACAATCGATGGCTTTAAACGCTTCCACCGCAAGGGTTTGGACTTTTGTGGCTACCGCTTCGGGAAGGTTCGCAGGGATTACTAGCTCTGTAGTGTTCTCCAGGTATTTTGCCTCGTAATCGTAGAAGGAGCGTTTAGGAATAATCTCTCCGCAAACAGAGGCTTTAGGATCCTCATTTCCCAGTACAGCACATTCAATTTCCTGGCAACCAATAGCTGCCTTTTCAATGATCACCTTGTTGTCAAACATAGCCGCATATTCCAAGGCTGCCGCAAGATCACCGGGCTTATCAACCCGACTAATTCCAACGCTAGAGCCTAAGTTAGCTGGCTTAACAAAGCAGGGATAACCAAAACTGTCCGCCACCTGTTGCTCAATGTCTTCCGCAGAAATATCTTTGACCACAAGATAGGGAAGAATCGGCAACCCCCATGACTTAAAGACTGCTTTCATCAAGTCTTTGTCCATTCCCACTGCCGATGCCGCAACTCCTGCTCCCACATAGGGTATACCCGCGACTTCCAAAAGGCCCTGGATGGTCCCGTCCTCACCGAAGGGTCCATGCAAAACCGGAAAGACTATGTTAATCCGAGTTGCCCGATCCGTAGGACATCCTCCACTAATCAGCCA
The DNA here is from genome assembly GCA_023230925.1 of Limnochordia bacterium. Lineage (NCBI taxonomy): Bacteria > Bacillati > Bacillota > Limnochordia > Limnochordia bacterium. The sequence goes on along the minus strand of JALNWK010000013.1, from coordinate 45,504 downwards.
TAGGAATTTGCCTGGTTGACCCGGCAGAAATGAACAGCCAGAGCACCCTTCCGGCAGTTTCTGTGTCTTACCACTAAGATAATCAAGTACCCCATCACCAATGTACCATTTACCACTTTTACTTATACCTATTTCGATTGGGATGTATTTTCTTCTATCGATGGCCTGTAGAATCGATGCGGCCGAACGAAGGGATACCTCATGCTCTCCTGAAACTCCCCCAAAGAGCACACCGACTAGCAGCTTCTTCCTCAAATGGATTACCTCCTTTTTCGTAGACTCGCTGCATTTTATCTTTATGCGGCGGGTGTTATTGTAGAACGAAATACCGCAAGGCCGACAATTTCTCTTATTGAAGCAACGATGCTTCTGTCTTCCAAGGGAAGCAGAGAATTGTCGGCCTTGTCACGGAGACGGAGGCAATACAAGCGGTCTGTCGCCAAACCAGCAGGCTTTCTTGATAAGTGACACCATCTCCGTGTAAATAGCTTCCCCCTAGCAAACAACATTATGCACCTTTTTGGACCTCCTGTGGACTAAAATTACAGGGGTCATAGAAAGCAGGAATCCTTGGCTAGATGGCTTCTGTTTTCTAGAACCTACGCATAGGTTTATCTTAGACCTCCCATGGAAAGGAATTATCTGTACATGAATTCCTCATTGAAAAAAACGTTAGGTTTGGGTGATGCTCTTGCCTTAGGCATTGGCACAATGATTGGAGCCGGCATTTTTATGCTTACCGGCATTGTTGCCTCTCTAACGGGTCCTGGGGCGATCTATGCCTATGCCGTCGCCGGGGCTATTATTATGTGTACCGCGTTATCCTTTGCTGAACTTGCGACTGCCATGCCATCTGCTGGGGGACCATACACATTTGTTAAGCATGCCTTTTCCCCCTTCTGGGGCTTTGTTGCCGGCTGGTCGCTCTGGATTGGTCAATCCCTAGGTTGTGCGTTCTACATCATCGGCTTCTCCCAATACACAGCCTATTTTCTACCCTGGTTACCTTGGAAGCTGGTTGCCTTTGGGTTCCTCATCACCATGATCAGTATCCATATCCGCGGTAGCAAAGAGAGTACCCAGTTGCAGAGCGCATCGGTTTTGATTCTGCTTGGCATTTTGCTAGTATACCTGGTGCTCGGTATCCGTGAAGTAGACAACAATCTACATGAGCCTCTTTTCCCCTACGGTCTTAGTGCACTAGCCCGTTCGGCTGCCTTCATTATCATCTCGTTTCTGGGGTTTGAATCAATCAGTACCGCAGCCGAGGAGATCAAAAATCCAAGGATAGTTGTTCCCCTTGCTACTATTCTATCTGTGGTGATAGTTACCCTTCTTTATATGGGAGTTGCCTATACGGCAACAGGGATTGTGTCCTATCGAGAGCTGGGCCTGACCACAACCCCAATTGCCGATACAGCACGGGTGTTTATGGGACCCATTGGTAGTAAATTGATCGGCTTTGGCTGCCTATTGGCCACACTCTCCTCGGCTAATGCCGGGGTGTTGGCAGCTAGCCGGATAAGTTTTGCCATGAGCAGAGACGGGGTCTTGCCGGGCTTTCTACAAAAAACCCATACCCTATACAACACCCCCACCGCAGCCATCTATACCACCGGAGTGATCATCGCCATTGCCCTCATCCGGGGAAATATTCATTGGCTCACCGAAGCATCGAGCTTCCTACATTTATACCCCTTTATTCTGGTCAATCTAGCCTTACTGCAGCTACGCTTATTTCCAGACTACCGTCCCGCCTTTAAGGTCCCCTTCGGCCCTGTGATACCCCTAATTGGCGCCGCTTCCTGCTTAGGCCTCATCTTGCAGATTGACCGACAGGATGTCCTCCTTGGAGTCTTACTCATCTGCTTGGGATTTTTTGCTTACTTTGCCAGAAACACAAGAGCTTAACTTGCGTCTAAGGACCTGATCCATTAGGGGTACTGGCGCCTTAACTCCGGTCCAAGCTTCAAAGGCTATTGCCCCTTGCCCCACCAACATACCAAGGCCATCTAGGGTTTTGCATCCCGCCTGTTCGGCCAGACTTAGCAATTTCGTTTTCAATGGATTATAGACTATATCACACACTAACGCGTCCTGAGGTAGCAATGAAGCATCCCCAATGATACTCTCTTCACAGCAGGGATACATACCGCAGGATGTCGCATGGACAATCAACTGACTGGATCGTAATCGTTCTGCAAATAACTCATCATGCAAACCAATACAATCGATAAAAACACCGGAGGGTTTCAGTGTCTCGACCAACTGAAGTGCCCGGCCCAGGGAACGGTTCACGATGGTAAGCCGCCTTGGCTGCCTTTGGGTAAGGCCAAAGGCAATGGCCCGGGCAGCTCCACCGGCACCGATGACCATAACATTCATTCCTTCTACACGGCCTACCCCATCTAGTGCACCGAGGAATCCCTGGGCATCGGTATTGTCTCCAACCAACACTCCATCACGGTTTATGATCGTGTTCACCGCGCCTATCGAAGTAGCATCATTGGTGAGCTCATCACAATAGTCCATTACGGCCACTTTATGCGGAACGGTAACATTTAGCCCAACAAGGTTCAATGCTCGCACCGCGGCCATTGCCGTAGCCAGATCGGCAGCATGCACCTGAAAGGGTAAGTAGACGAAGTCTAACCCCTTATGCGCAAAGGCTGTATTGTGCATTAACGGCGATAGACTATGTGCAACTGGGTCTCCGATTACCCCTGTTACCCTAGTTGTACCAGCAATGTGCATAGGACCGCCGCCTACTCTTCAGCTACCACATGTACCGTAATTGACCCGCTTACGTTGGGAACCGGTGCATAGCTGACCTCGATGGTCCCAAGTTGCTTAATCGCTTCTTTTAACTGTAATTTTCTTTTATCAATCTCGACATTATGTGTTTCCTTGACGGCATCAGCAATATCCTGGGCAGTAATAGATCCGAAGAGTCTGCCCCCTTCGCCGGCCTTTGCTTTTACCACAACTGCTTCTTTCTGCAATTTTTCTACTAATTTGGCAGCCTTGGCCTCTTCCTGTTCCCTTGTGCGGGCTTGTTGTTTTTGCTCCGTGGCAAGGGCCCGCAGCGCTGAGTCATCCGCCGGAACTGCTAGTTCCCTAGGAAAAAGATAGTTGCGAGCATAGCCATCTTTAACCTTGACTACTTCACCGGCTACACCCAATTTTTTTACGTCTTGTTTGAGAATGACTTTCATAGTTGATGTTTCCTCCCCTAAGGATTATGGGATTATTCTTCGTACTCGTTTTCAGGCGCTTTGCTGATCCTTTTTGCGAAAATCAAACCAGACATCTAGTATAGCTGCCCAGGTAATCAACAGATAAACAAGGGGGTTTAGGAAGAGCAAGAAAATCACAATCACGCGCCAAATCGTTGGCACTCGGTATTTATCCAGATAAAACCAAAGAAGGGCTAGCCCGTAGATAAAAGCAATAGTCATGAGCACCAACCGAAGATTCAACATTACTGTAAAAGACCAGTGTCCCTCTGGATAGCGCACAAACAAATCGGCCACCTGTGTAATAATGATCACCACGCCCAAAGGTCTTGGCATGCGCCATTCCTTAAAGGGCGAACAAGCCCTTATCTCCATCCCTAAGCGTCGAAAGACCACTATACTGAGACCGTAATTAATCGTCACGGTCATACCCACTCCAACAAGCAACACGGCTGGCAAGATCTTTTTCATCATCTCCGCGAAGGCATCCACTTGCTCTACGGGTAGACCTAATTTGGTATTGAGGCGTTCCATGATGGCAACAGATTCATTGAGCATTGTACCGAATTCTTCCATAAGGCTAATATCAAGGACATAGAAGGAAATGGCGATCAGAAGCAGGTTGGCGACTAGAGCCGCCCCAATGCCCAGGATCAAGGTTACTGGCGGGCTAAAGGACTCACGAATTGCTTCCCCTAAAGCAATCCCCACCACGCCAATCTGAAACAGTATGACAATCACCAGCATTGGATCGAACATACCTATAATTATTGATGCCACGACAGTTGTCGCGATCCCAGTCCGCAGACCATGACGAACAACTAGGATAATCAATGGTAAAGGGATGACAACCACAAGATAGGGAATCAGAAAGAAGGCGAGAAGTGATAAGACCACCATAACAGCACCAAGCATCGCTGCTTCGGTCAGTGCCGTGGTAGACATTTTTCGGTTCAATCCATCTCACCTCTTGTTATTAAGTCGATACTGCTGCAGCTCCGAAAAGTCCCCATACCAATCCTCTATTTCATGCTGGCTCTCGGCATAGGACTTCAGCTTACTATCCACCCTGGCATCCAATCGGGAGAAACTGATTCCCAATCTTCGACCTAGGCCATAGATACAGATAACCAGACGGGATAGGGAATCACTAATAACGTCCTCGTTACTTTGCACCATCCCTCTAAAGAGCGCGGCTACACCACTTAAGAGTTCTGATTTGAGAACCTCTATGCTCCGAAGATTCCGTGCAATATTAATCTCAGGCTTTTGCATGGTCATCTTCCTCCAAATCAGGGATGATGGATTCCTTCTGAAAAAGAGCACAGGGGGAGCTTCATACGGCTCCCCTCTATTCACATGCTAATCTACACTATAGGGCAATAGTGCTACTTGCCGCGACCTCTTAATAGCAGTGGTCAACTGTCGTTGATGTCTCGCACAGTTTCCCGAGATACGTCTTGGTAGAATCTTGCCCCGATCGGTAACAAATCGTCGCAACCGGTTTACATCTTTGTAATCTACTTGTTCTATCTTGTCGGCGCAGAAAACACAGACCTTTTTCCGCATCTTCCGGCCGCCTTTACGCGCTGCCATGGTCAATACCCCCTATCATTCGGCAGTTTAGAACGGGAGATCGTCCATTTCTTCCTCTGCTGGACCGCTGTATTCGTCTCTTTCTGCCTTATTCGGCCAGTCAAGGAATCGAACCTCATCGGCAACAACTTCGGAAACCCTGCGCTTAGAACCATCGTTGGCTTCGTAAGAACGGATCTGTAAACGCCCTTGTAACGCTACAAGCCGTCCTTTTTGCAAGTTATTCGCACAATTCTCCGCTAGCTTACGCCAAGTAACAATATCGATAAAATCGACTTCTCTCTCTCCTGCTTGGTTCATGAAGGGTCGTTCTACCGCAAGCGAAAAATTGGCAACCGCGATACCATTAGTTGTATATCTAAGCTCGGGGTCTTGGGCTAATCTCCCAACCAATACAATTCTGTTTAGCATACCTGCACTTCCTTTCGACTAGCTATCTTGGCGCACAAGCAGGTACCTTAACACTTCATTGGTGATTTTCATAACACGTCTTAGCTCTTCGATGGTTTCTTTCTCAGCACGGAATTTGGTTACCACGTAAAACCCTTCGTGCAGCTCATCGATCTCATAGGCTAAGCGTCGTTTACCCCACCGTTCAACACTTTCGATCTCGCCACCGGCTTGGGTAATAATCCCGCTAAACCGCTCAATCAAAGCGTTGGTGGCTTCCTCTTCTAAGGTGGGGTTAAGAACGTACATCACCTCATAGGAGCGCATTAAGCTCCACCTCCTCCCTATGGACATAGATGGCTCCGGCATTAACGGAGCAGGGATTGCCAATCAATTATATCATTGCAGTTATCGGTTGGCAAGGTCATCGTTGGTGATGTTTCCTAGCGTTCAGTAAGGTATTCATTGGCTTGAGAAATCGGCCACGGCCGAGGACAACTGGTATTTCCACCTAGGTGAGGTTTCATTACTCCATAGACCAAATACCTGCGGGGGCAGCCAGTTGCTGGCTGGTATCTTCCGGTATCGTTAATCGTGATAGCTTGTATATCCGGATTAGGTCCTCTGAACACAAAGAATTCACCACAAAAGATGCATTCCTTGGCTTTACTTGTTGCCAAAGATAACCCGTTGGATTGGAGCCACCTTCTTGAGGGAGTATTGACTAGACTCTGCGGTAGGTATTCTGTAGATTTGGCAGAAGCAGATTCCCGTTTGTACTGCGAAATCTTTTTAAAGGATGGGGAGGAACCATTGGATCCGCTTAGCAGTATTCCAAGATACATCCAAAAAATTGCCTCCCCAGGCCATAGGTCTTACCCAATTTCTAGCCCACCGATACTGCCTGGGAGGTTCTAACCCATTAACTAGTTAATGGGTCAGACTTCACCTTCCTGTTCGATGCGCCACATCCCAAGAGTCAAAAACTGCAGCCCACTGTAACATAGGCTGTATCCAAATCTAGTCCTTCATGGTCAGTCATCGCGTAACTATAGCCAATTCCAAAAAGGAGTGAGCCTAGTTTAACATCAACACCGGCCTTCGCCGCATAGTAGTCAAACTCAGTAACCGTTGTATTGAAGCTTACCTTTCCGCTGCCCCCACCCAGCCCCAAGTATGCGTCTGCTACGCTGGAGGGCGATGTTTGAAGGACTAGTCCCCAATCAAACATTTCAACTTTTGTTAGGTCCTTCTGGGCGTTAGCCTTTGTGCAATAAACGCCTATGTTTGGAGTGAAGTTGAGCTGTCCCTCAAGCCCCATTCGAATCGGGAAGGTCTCATAGCCCTTATCTGCAAGATAGTCATTCAGACCCGGTGAGTAGTAGGTGTTTAGGCGTAACTTGAGGGTACTAGTCTCAAGGCTCTTTGCTTGCTCCATGGCAGTCTGGGTACTCTGAGTAAACCTATTGACATACTCCTCCATTAGATTCGCCTCCGGCATCGGGGTACCAACAATGTGCGGCATAATAATGATTAGCAATTCCGTATCCTGGGTGGTCTTAGATTTTTGTGGTGGGATAACACCGGTACTCTCCTGTTCAACATTCTTAGTCAAGCCACCGATGACAAAGGCGGAATTGTTATCAACAATAACTGTGCCATTGGCCAACCGTGAGAGGATTTCTGGAATATCCGATGTCAGGTTTTGAGCTAAATCCTGGGCGACTACTTCGTAACTGAGCCTAATCTCGTCCTTCGATGTGATTCGCTCTACACCTAGGGTAAGGTAAGTATTGACCTTCAAGTTCTCGATTGTGTAACCCGAGTTAACTTGGGTTTTGACTAGTTGTCTGACTTCTCTGCCGATGGAGATTGTTGACTCGCTGCCCTCAGGAACCACAATACTTGTTGTGGCCTTGAGCAACGCTTTCCCCTCTGCCTGCAAAATGTGTAGTAAAGACGCGATGGTAAGTGAGTCTGAGAAACCAATAGTCACTCCTCCGGGACCTCCTAGTGTTATCTCGTTACCAGAGGGAAGACCACCAACTATTCGGCCTAGACCGAGTTGTGCCTTTGCTTCGGCTGTCACCTCGGCAATGATCACCTTTCCTTCTACTTGCCGAATCGGTTGATCTATCGCCGAAATATCGGCAAGGATAAAACTCATTTGGTTCTGCCAAGCCCGAACCGTCAGGACGCCATTTTTAGCGCTAAGATACATCTCGTAATGGGACAGTAAAGATATGACCTCTTCTGCATCAAGGTAGTCCACATGTACGACCTTAGTATCGGCATACTTTTGAAAGGTTGGGTTATTAGGTTCCGTGGAACCAACAACATACAGGCCCTCCTCGAGCTTTTTGAACCCAAAACCTCCTTTCATACATAACACCTCAATGGCCCGATCTACTGTAACGTCGGTTAACGAGAGCGTTACATATCCTTGGATATAATCGTCAACTAGGATAACTACATCAGCCTCATAGGCCAAGTCCTGTAAAGCATTACGAATGTCGCTACTGAAAACGTCTAAGCAGATCAAGTTATCTGTAGCGGCTAAGACTACTATCCCGTTAAGCAGAAAAACCAAGACTGTCATGGCTACGGCCATAGATTTCCTATTCATTTGTTGTCCCCCCAGAAGACCAGATTCGTGCATCTATTAGCTTCACATCTACCGATATTGTTTTGCCGGTCTTGGCAACTATGAAGACATTCCCTTCCCCTTGAACTTTTTCCACGTCCCTTGGGACTCGTGCAGCGATAGCAATGGTCTTGGTGCGACCAGGCGGGATCACACATGCCTCAGTCGAAACTCTAAGCCATTCGACATTGGTAACGAGTAAGACTTCCATCGACTCGACAAGATCTAGGTTCTCCAGTACAACTGTCTCCACATGAAAGCCTCCTGGTACCATGACATACTGAAGCAGCTCCTTGTCCACGTCTAAAGTCAGGATATCCCTTTGCTGCCGAGCAATATCCTCCGTAACCGTAAATCCTTGCTGTCCCAGGGCGATACGTCTGTATTTGGCCCCCTGCTCACCGTACTCGAATTTGACCTCAAGGGCATATTCACCCGCGGCTAGTGGCCGGTGTACTGAACCGGTGAAATCCCTCAGTCCCCCCGGAAAGATGCTGCCTTGCCCTTTAATATTGCTTCCCACCGGTGTAAGTAGGAACCGATCCAGCAAGCGGCGATGCGTACGGCCTGATTCATCCTTGTATTCCTCGTAGACAAAGGCTTCTCCCTGGGCTACAATCATTTTCCGTGCTGAGGTTTGCAGTGTGGCCATAATCCTAATTGACTGTTCCTCCATTTTTAGCTCAGCTAGGAAATCAGCCAGTCCTAAGCAATACATTCCCTGGTCTTCCTCGGACATGGCTGTATACGCTTCTTGGTCCAGACGATAACCTATATCGGCAAGGATACTACTAAGTTCTGTCGCGATAGCTGTAATCTCCTGGAAGTCCCGTAGGTAATTAATCATTCTTTGGTAAAGCTCCACCTTCACCGGATCAGGCTCCAAAATTGTAAGTTGGTCCACAGTACTATATACATTGAAGGCCGCTTCTGGCCCGGGTATGGTGATACGTAGTAAGGCTCCAACCCGACTTTTGGACATGGTTGTTAGCGCCCCTTGCCCTGCTACGCTATACTCGGTTGGCTCAGCAAATACCATCGCATAGTACACACCGGGGAGGACACCATAAGGGACATTTACCTGTACGTTAATACTGGCCTCCTGGCCCGCTTCTACCATAACCTCGCCGCTAAATCCCAGATTAAGAAACCGGACCCAATCAACCGCTGAATTATCCATCTTATATCCTGCATCTAAATAGTATTGCTGGCCACTACGGTCCAGCCCTACACTGTTTGACTCAATCTTATATGTTTGCGTGCGTTGGGTGTTATTCACGAGAGTAAGCTTGTATTCTTTACTTGCCCCAGGACTTAGATCCTCTCGATACTCCGCCGGAACAATACCAAAGGTGTTCACGAGGCTATATTGCTGCTGTGCATGTCCGACTACTCCGCTGAGGATAATAGTTAGAACCAGGAATAAAGTGAATCTGCGCATAGACATCCCCTCCCCACTTGCCATGACAGGGAAGAAATCTTCCCTGTCATGTATGCCATATCTAGTCTAGGCTGGGTGCATAAACGAATGTTAAGTAGCACTCGTATATGCCGGCGTCAGCCGACTGCCACCATCTTTTGGTGTTGAACGGGTACGGATTTTGGCCAGTTGCCGTTGCATCGGGACCATCTACATGTACAAACGCCGCAACATTGATCTCTCCATTATGGGGCACGGGATCTTCCCACTCAAGGAATCCCTCAAAATTCTCTACTTGAAAGCCGTTTGCCCCTAGTTTACCCGCCCACGCATTGTAGTCTTTCTGTACTTCATTAACCCGTACCATGACCAACCACCAGGTATCCAATCGATCATACCGACCTTCACCAGCCCGGCTGCCCTGTTGTAGCCGCGCAAAGACGGGTGAGTTATCACCGGCGGCATTGTTGCCAAGAATAGTAACACTTACCGGTGTATTCGCGTAGGCAGCATTACGCCAGTTGGTATGAAACCCAATATACCCCCAGGCGAATCCTGGTCCATAGAGTTGATACTCCCCGTAACCATACCCGTTAACGGGGCTCTCCGCAGCCATAATGTATGGCATAACCTCAACCGCGAAATCCCACCTTTGAGTTACCTCCTCGGCGCTAGCTATGACAGTCACACCCAAGACTAAAGCTAAGCCAATGAGGAAAAGTAATGTTCTTTTCATCTTCGGATCACCTCATATGCCTTTTGTGTATGGCGGCTTGATCAGGCAATGTCGTTGACCTCCTTCCATCCCGGGACTATCAGCAGCAGCCATTCTACTACAAGATATGCTTTCGCCAGGAGTGGGTATTCATGGAAACCCCCCGAAATATGAAATCTGTCAAAGTGTTTTGAGGTTGTTATTCTGGATCAGTTGACGTTTGCTGATTTGATGCTACTTACACGGACCTCGACTCTTTCACTGGCGGTCAAGCCAATCGTAAGCCCGGCTTATCGGCGGCCGTAGCCTCATTGATTGCAGTACCTTTACGGCTTTGTCTGTGCGGTACGATCCTTTAGTAGATCGGGGTTGATGCTTGTGTAACCGCTTCCCGGGTTAACTAATTTATCAATGTAGTTTTTGACAAGTCGTTAACCCAGCATCTATTGGCTTACCCGAGAACCCAAAAGGAATCGGTGGCTCGATCTCGAACTATTGTCAAGAGAGAAGGGGTTAGTGTCTGGCCCAAAACCTGGACTACGCGGCCGGAACAGACACCTCAAGAAAACCTTCTAGCACGCTATATTGAATGCGAACCGTAGGTAGACGGGAGGAAAAAATGATTTCCAAGCGCACTAAGGTGAAACCCTATCATATGGACAGAATACCCGCATTGTTAGCCAAGGAGTTCGGAACAATAGCCAGAGGCGAAGAGACTAGATACGTTTTCTGTCTGTTTCCCATGGAAAGCAACCTACTGAAACTGCATAGAGAGGAACCAAGACGTAATGACCAGCGTACCTTAGAAGCCGTTCAAATGTCTTTGATCAAAGTCAATGGCTACTTAAAGGACATAGACTACGACTTTAGTCAGGTCGAGAACGAGTTCAACTTGGCGCTAAGCCATGGTCTTTGCATGAGTTTTGACCCTTTTACTAACCAAGAGATCTACCAAGCTATTGCGGCCAAGCAGTTGCAGGGTGCGCGGATGAAGGAGTACTTTGCAACACCGATCAAGTGTTTACTGCGAATCATGGAATCTGTCAAGTTCTGGAACGAGACCCTTGGAGCTAAGGGCTACTTCACTTTTTGCGAAAACACACTAGGACACCATATCCCATCCGATAGCAAGATGGAATTTGGAATAGAGGCCCCGCAAGTCATTGTAGACAGACTTGGTCTAGATAAGCTATGAATCTACCTTTGCGATTAGTAGTCGTAACAGTCCATCAGGAAGCCTACACACCTGAGTTCTGTTAACCAACGCCTCGGGCACCTAGCACTTGAAGCCGAAGATGATATCGTATCGGTAACCAAAATCACTGGGTTTCCTTAAAGTACCCCGGACAAGCTCGATGTTATCCTCATGATTGTTAGCATGTGATCTAAATTGACACTGAGGCTTCGGTTATGCATCTATGCTACTGGAACTTTTTGTTAAGCGGTAGTGACTTGCTAGTTCTTGCTCCGAAGCTAGCAACTAGAACGACACAGATAAATCCTTCCCGCAAAGGTCTTGATTCACTAACACGATTGGGGAGCATGAGTGATCGGCACTAGCATCTTCTCAAGCTGGGTTGGTACCAAACCGCGATACAGGTGGACCATGCTTGGACAAACTCGCTTCAATGCGCGTTATGATCGGTCTTTCGCTGTCATCGAAGCAATCTCTCTGGTAAGTAGTTGGTGGAGGTCATCAAAATTGGTAAAGGCAGGGAAGGTGACTACAGCTAGGGCTTAACGAAACGCCGGGATAGTATAAGACTATGCTTCTTCGTCATAGCTGCTACTGATTACTTTTTTGACCATGCCTTCGAACTTGCGCCGGGGTAACATAATAACTCGATTACAGCCTAAACACCTAATGCGAAAATCAATACCCGTGCGCATAATCTCCCAATGGAAACTTCCACAGGGATGCATCTTACGTGCTTGAATCACATCACCCACAGAAAACTGCATGTCCGTCCCCTTTCTCGGTGTAGTGATTATATAATAGCAGCGCTTGGTATTATTGGCAATCCTGGAACTGATACCACCCAAAAAGCAAGTCTTCCTCTTGAGTCAGTATGTTTTTGTTGAAAACACAAGGAGTTTGCCCATCTAGGGCGAATCAGATGTGTATGGTTGATCCTAGACCATGCAAATCTTAGACAAAGGGGTTGTTTGTGATTTGGGTAAGCTTTATGTGAATAGGAAGTTCCGATTCCCAATTGTGTTGCTAGGAACGTTGCTTGTGATGTTTGCACTGTTTCTGGCAAACGGAAATAGCTTGCACTCACTGGCAGGTGTCGAGCCGGTGGTTCTTACGGTAAACGATGAGGCAATTACCCAAGAGGAGTTTTATGCCCGACTAGAAGAGGAATATGGTACAACGGTACTGGAGCAGCTGGTAATGGAGCGACTGATCAGCCAGGCAGGTGCCACGGACGGCTTTGTACCTAGTGAAGCCTCCATTACACAACGCTTAGATGAAATCAAGTCCCAGTATCCCTCAGAGGAGAGTTTCCTACAGACCCTAGCACACTTTAACATTTCAATGGAGCGTCTCCGTCAAGACATCACGTTGACCTTGACATTAGAACACTTGGCCACCAAAGGCATCGAATTAGCCGAGGGCGCTGTTGCGGACTTCTACGAGGCCCATAAATATGATTTGGGACAACCTGAAATGGTCGAGGCCCATCATATTGTCGTAGACGATAAGCAAGAAGCTGAACAGATTCTAAAAGAGCTCAAAGCCGGTGCGGACTTTGCTGAGATGGCAAAGAAGAAATCCACTGACTATATGACCGTACAAACGGGCGGAGCATTAGGTTGGGTAACCAAAGGACAGCTTCCCGAAGCCTTTGAGGCAGCGGCCTTTGCCCTGAAAGAAGGAGAACTTTCCCAGGTGGTGGAAACCTATCTTGGCTATCATGTGATTAAGGTTACTGGACGAAAAGAGGCAACACCCGCGCAACTGGACGATGCCTTAACCGCGATGATCGAACAACAGCTGAAGCTAGAACAAGCGGATATCGGCGCCCTACTTGCGGAGATGGAGCAGCAAGCAAACATTACTGTAAACTGGAACAGATATAAGTATCTGGAGAAGATAGCAGTCACGAACTGATCTCTCATCGCGGCAAAGGTCTTGCCTAAAGCACGACCTTTGCCGTACTCCTCCATGGCTGTCTGGGGTAGGAACCTAACATTTTCAAGAAACTGGTTTTTACCGTCAATTCATTTAGAATCCTTTCTGTTAAGGGGTTCTGTCGATGTCCCTCAAAATCAATGAAAAACAGATACTCCCCCAAAAACCGTTTCGACGGTCGGCTCTCGATTTTGGTAAGGTTGATACCATACCGGGCGAAGGGTTCAATGATACTATGCAGTGCCCCGGGCCGATTTGCCTGGGGAGAGACAACTATAGATGTCTTGTCTGTTCCTGTGATGGCATGGTCATTTCGGGAGATTACCAAGAACCTTGTCTGGTTTTCTGCGTTATCGGACATATTATCCTTTAAGACTCTAAGGCCGTACATTTGCCCTGCAGCCCTTGTCCCCAAGGCAGCACAACCTATGGTGTTTGCTAAGGCCACTTCCTTAGCTGCTTGAGAAGTTGAGGAGGCCGCCTTAAGGGTAACCCCAGGATAGAGACGTTTAACCGTCTCTCGACACTGGGCCAAGGCCTGGGGATGGGAAATAATCTCGGTAACGGTTACGGCGTGATCATATCCGAGCAGACAGTGATCGATACCAAGAATGAGTTCATTGTGGATCTGAACATCCGCAGAAACAAGCAGATCTAGATTCACGCTAATGGATCCCTCAAGCGAATTCTCAATTGGAACGATGCCAAAGTCTACTGCACCCTCACTGACCAGCTCGAAAATCTCATCAAAGTCAGCACAAGCTAGTTGTCGACATTGGATCGACCATGCTTTTGCGAAGTTGAAGGCCGCTTCCTGAGAAAAAGTGCCTGGAGGCCCTAGGTATGCCAGTGTATACACAGTACTCCCCCCTAAACTTCTGTCATCTTCCGAACAGTCCTAACAAGCTCCCGGAAAACCTGGGGTGATAAAGCTTGTTGTCCATCACATAATGCTTCCTCGGGTCGATCGTGAACTTCGATCAGCAAACCATCGGCACCGGCAGCTATCGCCGCTCGAGCCAAATGGGGTACCAGTTCAGGAATACCGGCGGCATGACTCGGATCCGCGATCACAGGAAAGGTGCTCTGCATTTTGGCCAGGCAGATAGCACTGATATCAAAGGTGTTACGGGTCTGAGAGGTGAAGGTGCGGATCCCCCGCTCACATAGGATAATTTGATTATTACCTCCCGCTGCGATGTAATCAGCGGCGGCTAGCCACTCCTCAACCGTAGCTGCATAGCCCCTTTTTAGTAGTACTGGTTTTGTTGTACGTCCGACCTCCAGAAGCAATGGGTAGTTGTGCATATTGCGGGAGCCAATCTGTAGAATATCCGTAAATCGTCCAACAAGTTCAACATCCACCGGAGAGATAACTTCCGTAATCACTGGAAGCCCTAGGATTCCACCCGTGTCCCGTAAATACTCAAGTCCTTCCAAGCCTAATCCCTGGAAGCTGGAGATGCTCGTACGGGGCTTGTATGCACCACCACGCAACACATCGGCCCCGGCATCGGCGACCGCCCTCCCAATACGAAGCATCTGCTCCTTGCTCTCCACGGCACAGGGTCCTGCCATAATAACCGGACGTCCTCCACCAATAATCGTATGTCCCACGTAAACAGGTATAGTTCTGTTCTGCTTCATCGGGCTGGTTTGCGACTGGATATCTGGGTTCATTGTATACTCCTCCTTCTTGGGAACAAAAAAATCCCGTCCCTATAGGGACGGGATCTACTTCCCGCGGTACCACCCAAATTAGCTGTAAAGAAGATACAGCTCACCTTAGGACAAAGTACCTCTCCTTGTCTTAATTAGACAATAAGACCGATACTTGCTTTCTTTTAACGGCGAAAGCTCCGGCCGCACCTACTAGAAATCTGGTTTCATTCAGTGGGCAACTCCGGAGAGAACTTCGGAAAGGCATCCTTCGCCGGGCTTCCACCAATCCCCGACTCTCTGGCATGAAGAACAACCCCTCGTACTTTTCTCCTTCATCATCTTTACATGCTATAGGGTTTTATTAGCTCATATTATAACCTAACAGTTGCATTCCCGCAATAGGTAGCGTTCTGGGTAATTTCAACTCCACTGTAACCCCCACAACTAACACCGTTCGGTTATTTTCCCAAGGGCCTAGTTTGATCCACCCTTTCCATAGCTGTGACGAAACAACTAACCGTGCCTTCCTGGTATCTGCAACTATCTTATCGGTGTAACACGCACACAATCATGTTAACAGCTATATACTAAATAGGGTAGTAGGCCAAAAAGGAGGGCAAGGATATGATCAGATTACTAAAGATCATCGTGGATCCCTTGCTAAAATGGCGCAAGAAAACAATGATTCTGATCTATAAACCAAAAGGCTACCATGATTAGATCGTATCTACTCAGCCTCGGGAACTTGGATGATGCGGGGACGGGCTTGGTAAATCGTTCGATTAACAAAGGTCCGGGTGTGCTCTAGTCCCCTCTCATCTCTCTGGATCTTCCAAACAGATACAACAAATCCCCGGGCACCTGGTTTTTCGATCACCTGCTGACCAGGAGATAACTCTGCTTTGGATACATATACCGTAGACGGGGCCAGTTCGTGTTCAAATTGGGTGAAAAGTTCATGGATAAATCCAGGCCTTTGTCCATAAATATCAATGGTGAGGGTCCCTTCCTCTGCCTTGGCCTTTATGAGAACACAGTGGTCGAGATCATTTTGAAATTTAAGGTCAGTTACATTATCAACCACAGTTGCGTCTTGGCCAAGGGGCATGTAAGTCACAGGAATGGAATGGGGAAAACGCTCCACAATGGAAAGACCCGCCAAGACAACAGCAGCATAGAGGGTGCTCGAAACTTGACAGACGCCACCACCAATATCTGGTTTCATCTCACCATCAACAATCACCGGCGCATTCCGATATCCCCGGGCTGAAACCCTGGACCCAATACGGCTATTGAACGAAAAGGTCTCTTTCCGGTGCAAAATGGCACCATCAAGGGAACAGGCCGCTAAAGCTACATTATGGGAGCGGTCAACGTCTTTGGTATTGTAATGTGTGGTATAAGAGGCTAGTAGGGCGTTGATCTGGCAGTTCTCTGCTTCTTCAGTCGTAAGCCTCGGTTCAAGTGAGACGATTGGTAAAGTAACGGTGTTTTGAGCCGAACCCAAAACCGCATTCTTGATCAAGAGCGTAGCTCGATCCGCGTCCAGAGCGCGCCCCCGAACCGAAGGAATAATGGTAATTGAACCATCGGGATTCACATGGAAGCTGGCATCTTGAGGAGGAATGTATAGTCGTCCGGCAAGCTCCTGAACAAGTGTCCCAAAGCGTTCTCCTTGGACTTTGAGGATCCAAGGAATGCTTATTCCTTCATGGCCCGCCTTAATCCTTTGACTGACTTGATCCTTTAAGGAGCCCCGCCGCCCAATACCGTAGGCGTAGGCTGTCATGGCATCCACATCCACCACAAAGCCAAGCTGTTCCGGTGTTAGCTCCCACGACAAACCCCCAGGTCCAATCAATTGGATGGGGAGTAACGATGGTTGGACATCTTCGAGGAGTAATGCCGCCTGGGTGATAGACAACCCGCCCAATTGCACACAGTCGACGCTTACACCGGGGAAAATGACTCCCTCGTCCCAACATCCTGTGACATACCCAATACCCATGCCCACAATGGCGCAAAACCCGATCAGCAAAGATATGAAGATGATCCGGTTACGATTCATCACCATGACCCACATATGCTCACCCCAGGTCGACCTTGTATATTCAAGTTCCCCGCAGGATCTGGATTTCCCTGCCTATTTTCGAGACAACTTCCTGAATAGGCCGCTGACAAGACTAAAGGCAAGCAAGACCAGCCCCGCATATCCATACAGGGGATAGGCTGCTTTGACCAAATCGCCGAACCCAAAGGAGCCTATGCCAAGACCAACTACAAGACTTAAGGATACAGCCCTCCGATACGGGCACAGGTAACCATCAAAACGACACGCAATGGCATGTGTATTCGCGGCCGCGGTTGTTAGCATAGCTAGCCACAAAACTATGGAAAAGCCCACAGTCCATAGGGGCCCATACCCTTCCATGATGGCAAGTAGGGGAATCTCTAGATGGAGCACTTCGGTTCTAAAGCTAAGTAAAGTAAACAACAAGGCCCCGAGGACAACACCAAGCAGTGATCCCCCCAATACAGCCGCGGACATGGCCTGGACTTCGTCTTTAATCGCACGGCCGAAGGACGTAATCACACCGGCTCCTAAGCAGATATTGTAGACCACGTAGATGATCGCCGAGCTCCACCAGTACGCGGGATAACCCATATCCTTGATTATCGGGTGATGGATATCCACTTGGCCCCCCTGGATCCAGACGTTAATCGCTAGAAGCACCGGGATGAGACAAAGGGGAGGTACCAAGAACCCGCTGGCAGATAACAACCCCGATGTTTCCCTCCGGAGGATTAACGCCACAAGTCCAGCCATAGAAAACGAACCCATCCATTCAGGCAGGTGGAGCTGCTGTTGAAAGAGGCTGCCACTTCCGGCAAACATCACCCCGACACTGACAACAAGCATGGTGATCATCCAAAAATCAAGGGCTTTTCCCATTACCGTGCCACCTAGATGGGGCAATACCTCCAGATAAGAATGACTTCCTGAGCGGTAACTAAGCAGGAAAAGACATCCGCCCAAACAGGTAAATCCAATCATCGCAAGGAACGCCCCAGCAAATCCCCAGGTTCCGAACCTTCCGAAAAAATGTAAGACCTCCCTTCCCGAGGCAAACCCCGCGCCAATAATAGCCCCGGTAAAGGTCGCAGCCAGTTTAAAGGTCTCCCGCCTCTTTCCCAAGATTCTCCCTCCTGTGGTAAGTATATGGCCAGTTTGGCCACATTACCACTCCATGTATAAAGAAGACCCCGTCTTCATATACTCTTATCGATGTGTTATTGGAGCATCTTCCGAGGGTAGGTGAGTTGACATTGGAAGGCCCCATAGACAAGTTGAAGAAGGTATTGGGTCTCTCTGCTCCTAACCGGGTCGCAGTAGATGATCCCAACGCCACCATTAAGCTAGCCTCTACACTCATAGACCATCTCCAAGAGGTGTTTGTCCCCAAGCGACCAATCACCCTGTTTTGTATAGGGACCGATCGTTCAACTGGAGATTGCTTAGGCCCTTTGGTGGGAACGGGGTTTGAAAGACTCAACCTGCCAGGAGTCACAGTCTATGGAACTTTAGACGCCCCGGTGCATGCTGGTAATCTAGATGAGATATTGCAGGAGCTTCCTGCGGATGAGCAAGAAGCAATTATTGCAGTTGATGCCTGCCTAGGTAAAGCCGACAACGTGGGTACTATCAGTGTCCGTCCCGGTCCCCTATCCCCCGGAACCGGAGTAAATAAGAGACTACCACAGGTAGGTCATCTTCATATAGTCGGTGTGGTTAATGTCGGAGGTTTCATGGAGTACTTCGTTTTACAGAATACTCGCCTAAACCTAGTGGTAAGGCTTTCAGAGCTAGTGATTGCAGGGCTTCGGCTGGCCTTATTGCAGCATTTTCACCTTTACTCACCGGCAATCAATGAACAGGACTTTGGGCTGTTACCATTTCAAGACCCGCGGGATAAAGCAATCTACTGACCACAAGGAGGTATTAACTGACAAAACCAAAGCCCTGGCTAAGTACCAAGGCTCAGTAAGCTTTAAGGAATACGTCGCTGTATTTCGGCCAGGACCTCTTCGGCTGTCCTCCCGGCGGCGGAAATAACCGGTGCCCCAACAACACGATCCTGGATCTGCATCAGATTTTCGTCCATGCCACTGATTACCACGGCCTGCACATCTGAGGACATCCGATCAACACTGACAATGTCAAATCCCCGTTCCTGCAACACGGCTTTGACATTACCCAGATTTTCTTCCACGGCTATAGTCTTTTTCGTCAATAGACCCACCTCCTGTTTTGCTTAGTCTATCGCAAAACAGATGGGTTTATGCAGTGGAACTGGATGCCACACCTTCGCCCTTTGGATGTTTGCTCGGATGCTTACCAGAACGAACTTGCCCATTGTCCTCGGTTAGCATATCGCACTGTCCTTTAAACACCGCACCCTCATCAATAACAAGGGTGCGCATGGCAGCCGTGCCCTCGAGGTATCCACCTGATAGAATCTCCAACCTCTGTTCAAGTTCTACTTCGCCTTGGACCTTCCCTGCAATAATGGCGTTTTTCGCCTTGATACCACCAAGGACAACACCTGTTGGGCCAATACTTACATCCCCGGTGCTTTCAATGTCACCTTGGATACTACCTTCAACCCGCAGTCCCCCAACTTCCAACTTGCCTTCCAGACGGGTATTCTTTCCGATTACCGTCTCTATTGCTTTTCCTGCATCTGAACTTTTTCGAAACATTATGCCTGCTCCTTATCTTATGGTAAGTAAGGATAGGGGTTCGTTGGCTTTCCATATTGTCGCACTTCGTAATGCAAGTGGGGACCAGTACTGACCCCTGTACTGCCCACCGCGGCAATAATATCCCCTTTATTTACTACTTGTCCCTTACGAACAAAGATTTGTTGGTTATGAGCATACAGGGTCGTCACGCCCGAACCGTGATCTATTATTACCGTGAGCCCATATCCCCCATGGTCCCTAGCTAGAGTAACTGTTCCCGTGGCGGTTGCACGAACTTTGGTACCCGCAGGGGCTGCAATATCAATCCCATCGTGGAACTGCTGCTTGTCACTGATAGGATGAGGACGCCATCCGTAGGTAGAACTAATCCGTCCAAGAACCGGCCATAAGGAAGGTGTTCGCTCCAAAAGCTCTCGGTACGATTTTGCTTCCTCCACCAATCCTACTAGACTGGCCTCTCGGAAAGACAATTGCTCTTGAATCCAATCGATATTATCGGAAATCCAGTCATTCAGATCCACGCGGTATCCAATACCGCCACCGATATTTGCGGTATTGTCCCAATCCGGAAAAGTATAGCCCTTAGTCAGGATGGCTTCTGGAGATATTGTACCTGTCTCCTCGAGAATACCGATAACTTCCTCACTTAGGCCCTCAAGAAGAGCCAATTGGGCTCTAAAGGAATCGGTCTTTGAAGCATAAAGCTCCAACCGGATCCTCTGCTCATCAATTTGGTACAAAGCCTGTTGGTATTGTTTTTCTTTGTCGTTAAGACTAGCAAGAAGACAATCTATGTAGGACCGACTCGTAATGTGGGAGTAGAATAGGCAACCAAAGGCAATCATAAACAATACTATGCCCACGATCACACTAGATACCACCCACGGACTGACACGTATCTTCTTGATGGTCCCCTGGTCCGACGGAAGAAACATGATCGTCATGGAATCGCGACTTCTCCGTTTCCTCCTGTGCCCACGTTCCATCCTGTTAAACATCCTCCCTTTCCCTACAGGATTATGCCGGATATCCTTCGTTCATGAAGGGATATAGACAAAGATTCGACACGGACTTGTTATTTCCTCCCTCTGGTCTAGGTGGATTCAACGGAACGTTCTAGCATAGCCCGAGGCTGAATGGTTACCGTACAGGGTCTGAATCTATCAATCAGTTCTACAGCTTCCAAGGCTCCGGGCCGGACCAAAACGGTAACCAGAAAGGGAAAAGACGCACTATAACCCCGGGTCACAAAACAGTCCAAGACCCCGGGTAGACCGAGAATCTCCCCTAGATTCGGTAGAGTCTTTACCAAACTTCTGATGACCAAGCACTGAGAGGCAGAATAATTTCCTGTACGGGTAACCCCCCAGGCAATTCGGTGGGTAGATCCTAGAGTGATTGCTAGAAGGACAAAGGGTGGATTCCCCTTAAAGAATTGCTGGACCAATGTAATCCAGTTATACCGAAAAGGTAAGGTGGTAGCAGTAAGCATGGTGATTCCCTGCTGACTCAAGGCTCTACTGAGGAAGGCTGCCTTACCTTGCGCGGATAATCCCCGGGTGCCATCTGGTGGCAATTGTCCCAGTGAAGTCAGAAACGTCGCAAAGGAACCGTCCTCTGGAAACCTAGTAACATGAATACGGTCCGGTCTAGTCATGTTGCCTTGCCTCACCGATCAAGCGATTAATCCGAGCGGCTGTAAAACCAGCACCAAATCCGTTGTCAATATTTACCACACTGACTCCGGCCGCACAAGAGTTTAGCATTGAAAGCAACGCAGCAAGCCCGCCAAAACTGGCTCCGTAGCCAACACTGGTGGGGACGGCGATCACCGGCCGGTCCACTAATCCTCCCACAACACTGGCCAGTGCCCCTTCCATCCCGGCAACCACAATAATCACATTGGCGTGTTTGAATTTGTCCCTTTGGTCTAGCAAGCGGTGTAGGCCCGCAACACCAACGTCATACACCCGGACTATCTTGTTGTTGGCCATCTCCGCAGTAATGGCCGCTTCCTCAGCCACGGGCAGATCCGACGTACCCGCACTTAAAACAGCAATGGTACCGGGATAAGTGAAATCTTCTGTGGGTTTTACTGTTAGAGTTCTAGCTATTGGATTATACTCTATTTGTGGCACCAGTTTCTTTGTCTCTTGAAACATTTCCTCTGTGGCCCGGGTACACAGAATGCGATCACTTTTCTGTCTTAACACCTTCACAATTTCCGCTACTTGTTTGGGCGTCTTGCCCGCGCAATAGACAACTTCAGGAAAACCTTGCCGCAATGAACGATGAAAGTCTATCTTGGCAAACCCTAAGTCCGCGTAGGGTAAGTCCTCTAGCCTTCTGGCTGCCTCCTCCACGGACATCTGGTTTGTCTGAACCTTTTCCAGGAGCCTTAAGATTTGAGTTCGATCCATTCTCATTCCTCCGTGAAACCCGTCGTTAAAAAAATCTGAGGTCTCTTCAGTACATCTGGTGAAGGACAAATGATCAGGCTAGTTATTCTTTTCTTAGCCATTTTCGAACTAGGTTTAGGATGTCCCTACGAGCTGGGCTGCCCGGTGCCACCATCCCTAAGGGTACCTGTTGATAGGCTGCTTTCCGAACCCGTTTATCGAAGCGCACTGCGCCGAGATAGTCAATTGGATAGTCAATCACATCCTGGATTACAAAACAGATCTTTTCCGCCGCCTTGCTCGCTTCCCCATGGGAGTCCACTTGGTTTAGAAGTAAATGCAACCCAGTCTTCCTATTGTTCTCTTTTAGTGTTTTGGCCGCGGCGTAGATATCCACGATAGCATGGGGTTCTAGAGTTGATACCAGCACGACTACCCCTGCGAGTTTCATAAGCTCAAAGGTTCCATGATAGGAGGTGGGAGAGGTGTCTACGATTAGGTAATCCATCGAGTTCTCTAACCGCCCAAGCTCTGTCCGAAGCCTACTTAGACCAAGACCCGTAGGTTCCGTAGGTACGGGCAACCCTGGAATTAGAAAGAGACCGCCTGCGGCTGAGGTGAGTACCTCCTCTACCTTTAGTTCTCCGCAGCTCAGATCGCCAAGGTGGGCGATGGCATCAATCCCCAATAACCGGTGCAAGTGTCCCCCTGTCAGGTCTCCGTCCACTAAGGTTACCTTCTTGTCTAGATTGGCCAACTCATATGCTATGTTAAGTGCAAGAAAGGATCTACCTACAGATCCCTTCCCACCGGCTAAGGCGATAACTGTGTCCAAACTAGAGTCGTACTCAATCTGTACCACTAATCCCCAGCGAGTTCTTTGCACAATCCGTCCATAGAAAGGGGGCAAGTCAGTGCCCGGTTCCTGAATGACCACAGTCGCCCCCGAGGTGACAAGCGCTGATCGGCCCCCGTCTCTAGGATTAGAGAGCTGCACTAGAACGCCATCTACTCCCAGACAACGACAAAGATAGGTACGAGGGGTTGGAAAGTGAACAGTAATCCGTAAGTCGCTTCCCGGTGCTATACATTCCCTGTTATTCCCGATGGCGTGTCCTTGCTCTAACATGGGTTATGATCAAAGCCTCCTATCGGGAGTGAGTAACGGATGTTCCACGTGGAACATCCGTTACTCACTCTTCAGGATATAGTCGATGATTCGCTGTAGTTCATCCTCCGAGTAATATTCAATCTCGATCCTGCCCTTACCCTTTTGCTGTTTGATCAACACTTTAGTGCCCAGTGCATCCCCCAGTTCGTTCTGCACCAGAGCAAGCTCCGGATTAGCCCTCGCCCTGGATGTTCCACGTGGAACATTCCCCTGCTCAACTAAGGCTTCGGTTTGGCGAACCGAAAGCCCCCGCTTCACCACGTACCGCGCTAAGGCCTCCTGCAGCTGGGCATCCTTTACCCCGGCTAACGTCTTCGCGTGACCCGTTGAGATCACTTCCTTCGCCACCAACTCCTGGACAAAGGGGGTTGCCTGGAGTACCCGTAGTAGATTTGTGACTGTCGTCCGGGCCTTTCCCACAGCATCGGCTACTTCCTGCTGAGTAAGACCAAACTCATTGATCAGTCGTTCGTAAGCCCTGGCCTCTTCTAGCGGATTTAGGTCTTCCCGTTGCACATTCTCAATGAGCGCCCATTCCATCATCTTACGCTCATCCATCTTCTGAACCACTGCCGGGATTTTCTCTAAGCCGGCCATCTTAGCGGCCCGCCACCGTCGTTCCCCTACCACAAGAACGTATCCTTCGTCGCCACCGACAACAACAATCGGTTGCATCACACCGTGCTGCCGAATGGATTCTGCCAAAACCCTCAGTTTTTCTTCGTCAAATTCTTCCCGAGGCTGATAGGGATTAGGGGTAATCTCCCCGATGCTAATCTCCCGGATGGAGCGCCCTTCCTTTTCGGCTTCCTGAGGCATTAACGCCCAAAGCCCTCTTCCCAAGGCCTTTCTCCCTTTTGCCGTCTGTTCCTCCGCCATTTTCCTATCCTCCCCGGTTTCTTAGCTCGCCTTTGCACCTAGTCTTCCTATGAATTCCTCCGCAAGTTCTCGATAGGCCAAGGCACCCTTCGAACGATCATCATACAGGACAATCGGTTGTCCAAAGCTAGGAGCTTCGCTCAGTTTGACATTACGCGGCACAATAGTCTTAAAGACCTTCTCCCCAAAGACCCCCTGTACTTCTTCCACAACTTGTTGGCTCAAATTCGTTCGGACATCATACATGGTCATTAGTACCCCGTCAATCACCAGGTGCTCATTTAAGTGTTTCCGCACTAGATCTATTGTACTAACTAACTGGCTGAGGCCTTCTAGTGCATAGTACTCACATTGAATTGGGACCACCACGCCATCCGCGCAACTAAGACCGTTTATCGTAAGCAATCCCAAGGATGGTGGTGCATCAATCAGTATATACTCGTACTTCCCCTTAATGCCCTCTAGGGCCCGCTTCAACCTATACTCCCGGGATATGGTCGACACCAGTTCCACTTCCGCACCTGCCAAATCAATCCGGGCCGGTGCCACATGAAAGTTTTCGATCGCGGTATGTAAAATCACCTCATCCAAAGATCTGCCCCCAATGAGCACATTATACATACATAATTTGATCTTCCTTTTCTCAACACCCACTCCGCTTGTGGCATTTCCCTGGGGATCGCAGTCAATAAGTAAAACTCGATTACCCAAAACTGCAAGGTAGGCACCTAAGTTCACCGCTGTGGTGCTCTTGCCCACTCCTCCTTTTTGGTTTACAACCGCTACTACCCTTGCCAAATCCACCACATCCCGTAAAATGATTCTATCTATCTTCAATTCTTCGCCAAAAGCAGTCCCTTTCCTCCTGCCCCGTCTCAAAACAATGGCCGTTTCCGTGCCATGCCCGCCCGTCTTGGGTACTTTTGCTTCGTCTGTTTCACTTTTTCGATCACAATGAGTCGTCTTTTCCCCAATCCAAAGGGCAGCTCATATTCTACCTGGTCCTTGGGACTACATGCCCCACCTAATTCCTCTAGTAATAGGGCTCTGTCGACTTGCTCTTTCTCCGGTCCCTTCATGATCACCATAATACCACCCACCCGAAGTAAGGGCATACTCAACTCGGCGACCTCACCGACACTTCCCACACCCCGACAGACAACTCCATCGAAGTACTCTCTTTTGGTAATCGCCAACTCCTCAGCCCGCATGTTCACGCCTTCAATCCCACTGAGTCCTAGGTATTCTATTGCTTCCTGCAAGAAGGCCACTTTCTTACCTACGCTATCAAGAAGGGTACATTCCTTTTCAGGATCGTACATCTTCAGGGGAATCCCCGGAAAACCTGCCCCTGTACCTATGTCCACGAAACGAATACCTTCGCAGAACCGGGGCACTAACGTTACGGCCAAGGAATCAAGGAAATGCTTGACTGCCATCTCCCTTTCGTCGGTAATCCTGGTCAGATTAAGTCTTGTATTGCCCTTCACCACATACACAGCAAAGGAAAGAAACCCTTCAACAACCTGTTCCTCCAGGATTAACCCCATTGCTTCCGCTCCAAGCAATAGGGCACTACGGAATTCTTGTTTATCGAAACTCACAATTCATTCTCCCTTTTGCGTTTTTCCAAGTAGATCATTAGGGTAGTAATATCCGCCACTGACACGCCACTAATCCGACTAGCCTGGCCCAAGGAACGGGGTCTGACCTTGCTGAGTTTTTCCGTGGCCTCCCGGGATAGGGCCGTCACTTGCTCGTAGTCCAGTCCTTCGGGAATGATCCGCTCTTCAAGATTACGAAACCTTTCCACTTGCCTTCTTTCTTTTTCCAGATACTCCGCATACTTAACCACAACCTCCAGCTCCCGGGGATAAGCGAAATCATCCTGTAGTCCCAGGGACTCCATAATGTCTTGGATATTCTCGTATTTCACCTCGGGACGCTTCAGCAACTGGTGCAGCGTCTCTCCCTGAGTAAGGGGAGCACTCCCAACTCCTTCGAGGACTTGTTGCACCTGTGGTTGCGGTCTTACACGGATGTCCCTCAATGTCTGGGTCTTCTTTTGGATCCCATCCCACTTTGCCCGTATAGCATCATACTGCACTTGACTCATCAACCCGTACTGGTGCGCCTTCTCCGCTAGACGCAAATCACAATTGTCCTCGCGCAACCACAATCTGTACTCCGCCCTGGAGGTCATGATCCGATAGGGTTCCTCGGTTCCCTTGGTCACCAGATCGTCAATCAAGACTCCAAGATACCCTTCATCTCGACCAATGACTAAGGGGGGGGCTCCCCTGATGAAAGATACCGCATTGACTCCGGCAATGAGTCCCTGGGCCGCGGCTTCTTCATAGCCCGATGAGCCATTGATTTGTCCGGCGGTAAACAGACCCGGCACTCGCTTTGTCTCCAGAGTTGTTTTCAGGTCATCAGGATACAGACAGTCATACTCTATGGCATAGCCCAACCGCGTAATCTTCGCTTTTTCCAAACCTGGTACTGAATGAACGATAAGCTCCTGTAGATGCTCTGGGAAACTATTGGAAAGCCCCGCAAGATATACCTCGTGGGTATCCCACCCTTCGGGCTCAATAAATACCTGATGTCGGCTCCGATCCGGAAAGGCGAAAACCCGCACCTCTATGGAGGGGCAGTAACGGGGTCCAACCCCTTCAATGATCCCAGAGAGCAATGCCGCTTCCTGTTGATTATCCCGTACTAACTGATGGGTCTTTTCCGTAGTATACGTTAGATAACACATGGCCTGGGTTGTGGGTGACTGAAAGGGCTCTAGCGAGAAACCCCTTTCCACAGAGTCTCCCGGTTGGGGAATCATTCCTTCGTAGTTAATCGTCCGTCCATCGGCCCGGGGCGGCGTTCCCGTCTTAAACCTTCTCAGCCGAAACCCCATCTTGCTTAAAGATGCCGATAGATCACTAAAGGCCCGTTGTCCATTGGGTCCTCCCGGAAAATGGACTTTCCCGTAATGGAGCATGGCATTAAGATAGGTCCCACCGGTTAACACAACCGCCCGGGCCCGCCAATACCGACCACTCTGTAGTCGAACACCGGCTACCCCCCGATCATCAACACAGATCTCACTGACAACCCCTTCACGCAGATCAAGTCTTTCTTGATGCTCGAGGACCTTGCGCATCACCCTTTGGTACATTTTCCGATCAATCTGCGCCCGTAGAGACTGCACCGCCGGTCCTTTGGAGGTATTTAGCCTGCGCACCTGCATGCAGGTTTGGTCTACCGCTTTAGGCATCTCTCCACCAAGCACCGCCAATTCTCGTACCAGCTGACTCTTCCCCGGGCCCCCAATGGACGGGTTACAGGGCAATAGTGCCACGCTATCAATATTGGCAGTCAGCAATAATACCCGAGCCCCTAGCCGGGCGGCAGACAAAGCAGCCTCACAGCCTGCATGGCCTGCCCCGATCACAATCACATCATATCTTCTCACCGCTAACCGCTCGCCTTTCCTGCTCAGTCTTCGAGAGTCGCTTTACCTCAACCAACACCGCAGTGACATCCGTTGCAGATACCCCGGGAATACGCCGGGCCTGACCTATAGATAAGGGTCTTACCTCTAGTAATCGTTCCTTTGCCTCATTTCCAAGTCCCTTAATCCGGGTATAGTCAATATCACGGGGAATATCCATTTTCTCTAGCTCTTCGAACTTAGCCACCTGATCCCTTTGGCGAGCAATATACCCGGCATACTTGACCTCGATCTCCACCTGTCTCGCCACATCAGAACTCACCCTGGGCACCTCATCGCAGACATCGGCCAGATCTTCGAAGGAAATCTCCGGCCTGCACAGAATATCCCCTAGGCTCACCGCTTTCTTCAGGCCTCCACTTCCCCGTTCCTTCAATTTGAATAATACCTCTTGGGTGGGGGTAACCTGTACCTTTTCCATCCGCGCTAGGCAATCATAGACTTGGTCTCTTTTAGACTGAAACTCCCGATACTCCTCCTCGGAAACAAGGCCCAACTGCCACCCTAGGTCCCGTAAACGAAAGTCCGCATTATCCTGGCGCAGCAGCAATCGGTACTCCGCCCGCGAGGTCATCATCCGATAGGGCTCAACAGTTCCCTTGGTAACCAAATCGTCAATCATTACACCAATATAACCTTGACTCCGCTGAATCAGCACCGCAGGCAACCCACTGATCCTGCGCGCTGCATTTATGCCCGCCATCAGTCCAAGGGCGGCAGCTTCCTCATAACCGGAAGTACCAACGATCTGACCAGCAAAGTACAGACCACTAATCCGCTTGCTCTCAAGACTAGGCCAAAGCTCCCGGGCATCAATATAATCGTATTCCACTGCGTAACCCGGGCGCATCACCCGGGCTTCCTGCAGACCAGGGATAGTCTTCAAGATTTCCAGCTGCACCTCAATGGGCATCGCCGTAGTCAAGCCAAGCAGATATAGCTCCACCGTATCTAGTCCTTCTGGCTCCACGAAGATCTGATAGTCGCTCTTATCAGGAAAGCGAATCACCTTTCGATCAATGGAGGGGCAAAACCTGGGCCCATGCCCTGTAATAGCTCCGCTCTGGATGGGTGATGTATGCAGATTCCTCCTCACCGTCTCGATAGTCTCCTCGGTGGTATAGGTTAACCAACAGGGTAAAACACTCTCCCTAGGCTCCTTGGTACTAAAGGAGAAGCAAAGGCCCCGCTGGCCCCGCTGTTCTCGCATTTGACTATAGTCCACTGTTCTACCGTCAATCCGTGGTGGTGTAGCCGTTTGATACCGATTCATGGAAAAGCCAAGCTCGAGTAAACTCTTGCTTAATCCCCAAGAAGCTGGTTCTCCCAGCCGACCACCTGGGCTTTTCTCACTTCCCAATACCACCTGGCCCCCTAGGAACGTACCAGTACATAGGATAACGGCTCGTCCCTGGTACACTCGATTACCAGCTACTCTTACCCCCACGATTCTACCATTATCGACCAGAAGATCTGTGACCTCACCCATAGCCACATCTAATGCCGGTACTCCATAAAGTCGAGTAAGCATCTCCTTTTGATAGGATTTTTTATCCGCTTGGGCACGCAATGCCCACACCGCAGGTCCCCGGCTGGTATTGAGTAGCCGAATATTCAAGAACGTTTGATCGATCACCTTACCCATCTCACCGCCTAGGGCGTCCATTTCCCTAACCAGATGACTCTTCGCCGCAGGCCCCCCAATGGCAGGGTTACAAGACATTTGGGCGATACTATCAATATGCAAGGTCAGTAGTAGCGTACGACATCCTAGTCGTGCGCTAGCTAACGCCGCTTCACAACCCCCGTGTCCACCCCCAACCACAATCACATCATAAGTCCCCACCATATTGATCACCTACCTACTTACCGACGCAGAATTCCGCGAACACTTGTTCGATTACTTCATCCGCGACGTTCTCTCCCGTAATCCGACCCAAAGCTTCTGCGGCACCTCGCACGTCAATGGTGATAAAATCAATGGGCAATCCCTGTTCCAGAGTATCCAGTGCATCGGTTAACCGCTTCAAGCATTCCTCAAGATCCTCACGATGCCTAACCCGCATGACCATAGCCTCACTTACTCCATCCATGCCAGTCTTACCCCACACTCTAGCATGGATCTCCTGGCGCAGTTGCTCGAGCCCTTCACCGGTGAGCGCGCTAATCTTTACTGGTGTTGATGCCACATACTGCTTTAACATAGCAGAATCCAGCCGTTGGGGTAAATCAATCTTATTAATAATCAAAACATGGGGTTTCTCCCGCAACAATCGCACAAGCTCAATCCCATCGGCTCCCAATTCACAAGTCCCATCCAAGACACAAAGAACCAATTCCGCCTCACTAAGGGCGACTCTGCTTCTACTTACCCCCAGCTGCTCCACCTCATCCTCGGTCCTTCTGATCCCCGCGGTATCGGCAATACGTAGCACAATCCCCCCGATAGTCACCGACTCCTCAATCACATCCCTAGTAGTACCGGCATAGGGAGAAACAATGGCCCGATCATCCTGCAACAAGGCGTTTAACAGGCTAGATTTACCAACGTTGGGAGGACCAACAATGGCGGTGTAGACTCCCTCCCGCAAAATCTTACCCTGTCTACTCCGCTTGATCAATTCCCTAACCTGAACCTGACATCCAATAATCTCCCTACTGATCGTATCTGTTGAGAGCTCCTCGATGTCATCCTCAGGAAAATCCAGCATCGCCTCCATATGGGCCAGCACTTCAATCAGTCTTCGCCAGATCTCCTTAATCTCCCTAGATAAATACCCTTGTAGCTGACTACTAGCAGCCTTAGCCGCAGCATCAGACTTAGCCCGAATCAGATCAATTACTGCCTCCGCTTGTACCAAGTCAATCCGTCCGTTCAGAAAGGCCCGCTTGGTAAACTCCCCAGGTTCCGCCAAACGAGCTCCATGGCCTAAAAGGAGATCCAGTATCTGTTGCATCACAACCATTCCACCATGGCTATTAATCTCAACGATATCCTCAGTAGTATAGGAATGGGGAGCGCGCATAACTGCTACTAGGACTTCATCAATAACAGCACCAGATGGATTTACAATGTGGCCATAGGTTAACCGATGGGAATTGGTAGGCCACAATGTGTTCCCCGCAGGCTTAAAGATCCCCTTGGCGATCTCCACAGCCCTTGGTCCACTCATACGTACAATACCAATGCCACCTTCACCTAAAGCTGTGGATATGGCTGCAATTGTATCTACGGCCATAATACTCCCCCCAAAAACAAGAACGCAGCCAAAGAGGCCGCGTTCTTTAAAATTCACTTTTTATACCTACAGCTACTTAGCTCTTCGGAACGATCACTACGCGGCGATAGGGCTCTTTGCCCTCGCTAAAGGTATCCACGTCCTTTTCATCCTGCAGGGCCAGATGAATCACCCGTCTTTCGTACGAACTCATCGGCTCAAGCACAGCCTTTCTTTTTGTAGCTCTCACCTTTCGACCCAGACGCTGAGCCAAATTTTTCAAAGTCTCTTCCCGTCTTGCCCGATAACCCTCAGCATCCAGTAGTATTTTAACCCATTCACCCTGTCCTTTATTAGCACCTGCGCTAACCAAGCACTGCAGTGCATCCAATGTTTGACCCCTGCGACCAATCACCATACCAAGGCCTTCGCCGGTTATGGTAAGATGCACACAGTCTTCACTCAGGGCTAAATCCACTGTTGCCGGGCACCCCATCTTTGTCACGATGTTCTGAAGGAAATCCCTTGCAAATTCACCCTTTTCCTCCATCGGGTTGCACATAGTCACCCGTACTACAGCCTCTTTCCCAAACAAACCCAAGATCCCCTTGTTTCCCTCATCCAAGACCTCAATCTCAACCATATCCTTGGAAACCTGCCACTCATCAAGTACGGACCGAACGGCCTCATCAACTGTTTTGCCGCTTCTTACCGTCGCCTTCATTCCCTGCAGCCCCCCTCTCTTTCTCCTCTGCATCAAGCTGTTTCTGTACAAAATGCTGCTGAATCATCGCCAAAATGGAATTAACTGTCCAGTAAATAACGACACCCGACGGAAACCGAATGCTCACCGAACCAATCAGAATGGGACTAAACCAGGTCAACACCTGATTCATAGAGTTGGCTGAGCCAGACGTCTCCGTACCCGTATTCATCATTTTTGATTGACCATAGGTGAAAACAGCTGCTAAGATAGGCAGGATATAGAAGGGATCAGGATTCTTAAGGTTGGGTATCCACAGAAAACCACCTTCAAACTCGAAATTCCTCAATACACTGAACAAAATCCAAATAATCGGCAGTTGTAATAGGGCTGGTAAACAACCCCCGAACGGGTTTACCTTGTTTTCTTGATAAAGCTGCATCATGCGCCGGTTCAACTCTTCAGGGTTGTCCTTATACTTCTTCTGAAGCTCCTCTAAATGCGGCTGCAACCTCTTCGACGCAGCAAGACTTCGCATCTGGCTTAGATACAACGGATAAAGCACTATACGGAACAATACGGTCAAAAATACGATGGCTAATCCCCAATTGCCCGTCAATTGGTAGAAAAAAGTCAATACCCATTCGAGTCCTTGTTGTAGGTATTGCAAATAGCCCCCCTCCATTCTGCTTCCGACAACTAGTCTACAGGATCATATCCCCCAGCGTTAAAAGGGTGGCATCGACAAATCCGGTGGAACCCTTTATATAACCCGTAAACAACCCCATATCGCCGGACCGCGATCAGACAATATTCAGAACAGGTAGGGTAGAACCTGCAGCGTCGGGGGAAGAAAGGGGATATCACCAACTGATACAGCCTAATTATACCACATACCGAAGCTACCAACAGATTTGCCAGCCAATTTTTCTTCATTTTCCCGCTCTTACTTTCTTTCCTTTCAGGTAACCAGCTTTTTGTAAAAGATCGACGGCCGCATCCTGCAGATCCCAGTAATTAGAGTCCTTGGCCGCGGCCCTAGCGGAAAACACCAGACATCCCCCGCAAGTTAACTGGGGGGCTACTGAACGAGCAATCTCTCTTAATTGGCGTTTACACCGATTGCGGACCACCGCCTTGCCGACCTTTTTACTTACAGAAAAACCAATCCGGACTACCCCATCGTCGGATTTTAGCGCGTGTAGGACTAGCATCTTGTTGCTATAGCTTCTTCCCGACTCATATACTCTTCGATAATCCTTGGTCTTCGTCAAAAAATCTAATCTACACAACTCTTCGTATATTAGGCAGATAAAACCTTTCGGCCCTTTTTGCGCCTTCTCCTGAGCACATTCCTACCGGATGGAGTCTGCATCCGTTGCCGAAAACCGTGTCTTCTTTTGCGCCTGCGTACCTTCGGCTGATACGTCCTCTTGACCATACCCCGTCAACTCCTATTCTTGAGTACAATTTCAACTGACCCACACGCTAACTAAAATTATAGCCTAGCCCCCTTTTAGGTGTCAAGCAACCCAGATTAGATCAGCCCTTTCCCTCACTATCAATCTTTTCCCCAAATGGTGTAAAACCTGTGGAAAGTAACCCAAATCCAGATGGAATCGGCCCTCCAATCACTTCTCCAGAATGTCTGTACTTGTGGATAACTTGTTTGGAGTACCCGG
Source organism: Limnochordia bacterium (assembly GCA_023230925.1). NCBI lineage: Bacteria > Bacillati > Bacillota > Limnochordia > Limnochordia bacterium. The sequence continues at coordinate 12,375 of JALNWK010000013.1, read as the reverse complement.
GTCACACACGCGATAACCCCTGGTACCATTGGGTTTACCCGTCTTTACCCAAGCTGTAGGGAAACTGTGGATAACATGTGGATAACCCGGTGGCTTTTGTTCTCTTTCGTTTTAAACAATTGTCCACAGCCTGTGGAAAAGTTGTGGAAAACCACCGCGATCCGTTCTACAATTGCTTTTGCTTCTCGTTTTCCCCAGCTCTCGTCAAAGACATGTCCTCCGCGATCCATATCTTGACCAGTCTTGAACATTTTATCCACATCTGTGGACAACTCCCTTTTTTTTTGCGGGGCAGGGAGGAAACTCTCTGGTCAAAAACGAATATACCTAACTGGTTAAGAGTATTTTCTAGTAGATTTGGATCGCTAGAACCAGCTTCAAAACTATTGTTGCTGTGTTTTAATGGCTCATGCGCGCGTATTTACAGAAGGTATTTCCCTTTGTAAATAGAAGACATCGACAGATAACTGCCCGTGACCAACAAAATTAGGCAAGCAATTAGTGGAAACAAGCTTGCCACAATAAGGCCCAGTCGGCTATGATTAACAATCGCCATACCGCCTAGCTTCCCGATTGGCCCGAACTTTTGGGTCATTATCATTTTACAGAAAGGAAGTAATGGCGCATTTCTTTCTGTTCGGAAGATAAGTGAGCCATAATGCGCCAAAATATCATGACAGAACAGTTGCAACAAATTTGGACGAAAATAATATCCAGTCTTCAGGCTACGGAAGAGGATCCCGGTGCTAAGGTTTGGTTAATGTCGGCAAAGCCCCTGGGCTTTAGAGGAAATTCTCTTATCGTGCAGGTTCCTAACCGTTTTGTGCGGGATTGGATCCAAGCCAGATTTCTAAAAAGGCTTGAAGCCTGTCTTGAGGAAATAACAGGTCGTCCTTGGCAAATCGGCCTAGTACTCCCTGATGCCTTTAATCCACCAAAAAAGCAACCGGATCAAGAGATCCGTCCGCCAGAGGTGAAAAAAACCAGGGAACGTTCCAGCTCCGTGCAGATTCCAAAGTCGAGTACGTTCAATCCCAAGTATTCCTTTGATACTTATGTAGTCGGAGACTCGAATCGTTTTGCCCATGCAGCATGTCTAGCCGTCGCGGAAGAACCCGCCAAGGCCTACAATCCACTATTCATCTACGGAAATGTCGGGCTTGGCAAGACCCACTTAATGCACGCCATCGGACAGTACGCCCTGGAACGGCACAATGGTATCAAAGTTGTCTACGTTTCTTCCGAGACTTTTACTAACGAACTGATCACTGCCATTGGTTCCCGCTCCATGCCCGAGTTTAGGAACAAGTATAGACATGTAGATATTCTACTAATTGATGATATTCAATTTGTGGCCGGAAAAGAGAGTGTCCAGGAAGAGTTCTTCCATACGTTCAATGCCCTTTATGAAGCGAACAAACAAATTGTTATTTCCAGTGATCGTCCACCGAAGGAAATTCAAGACATTGAGGAACGACTGCGATCTCGTTTTGAATGGGGTTTGGGTACAGATATTCAACCCCCAGATTACGAAACCAGGGTGGCAATTCTACAGAAGAAGCAAGCTGCGGAAAACCTCTCCATTCCCCATGAAGTATTACTATATATAGCTGAGCATATAGAAGGTAACATTCGGGAGTTAGAAGGAGCCTTGATCAAAATCGCTGCCTACTCGTCCTTAACCGGTCACTCTGTTGATCTAGACCTGGCCCAAGAGGCTTTAAAGGATATTATCACCCCAAAACGGGGCAAAGATCTATCCATCGAGGAGATTCAGGAAGTAGTAGCAGAGTATTTTGGAATCAAGTCTTCGGAACTGCGGGGCCGCAAACGGACACGGGCCATTGTCTTTCCAAGACAGATTGCAATCTATTTAGCTCGGGAGATGACTGATTCCTCCCTGCCACGGCTTGGAGAAGCCTTTGGTGGGCGAGATCATTCTACCATACTCCATTCCTATGATAAGATCGCCCAGGAAATAGAAGACGATCAGGCTCTGGAACGTACAATCCAAGTTCTTAGAACACGGCTTCATGGCGGATAGTTATCCACAAAACCTGTGGATAACCTGTGGATGAATCTTGGACAATTTTTAACCCATTTTTTACCATGTGGAGACTGGGGAAAAGGTGCTGACGATGTCTACAGCCTTTTCTACAGCTGTAACGTCGTAGCAACGCTGCTGAGACTGGTTTTCCACGCTTTGGACAGGGCCTACTACTACTACTACTACTCCATTGTTTATTTTGCTAACGCAAAGCATTCAAAAACAACCAAGGAGAGTTTTCCACAGCACCATCGAAAGATATTCATAAGGAGGCGAGGGGCCCCTTTTGGGCCGTCGGACTATGAATGTATTCTGCAAACAACAAGATCTACAATATGGCGTTGATACAGTTGAGCACGCAGTTTCATCAGGTGATTCCGAAAGTATTCCTGGCATCGCAGGGATACTTCTCGAAGCAAAGGAAGACCAACTAATACTCTCAGCAAATGATCACAAACTAGGAATAAGATGCAGTATTCCAGCGGTGGTAGAAGAAACCGGACGACTGCTAGTTGACGGTCGCTACTTTTCTCAAGTTGTACGCAAGCTGCCCGAAGTGGATGTATCTTTTGCTATGGCACCGGAAGAAAACGCGATGGTCTTACGTGCTGGTACTGTTCGGCTCAAATTGCAGGTACTCAACGTACAGGATTTCCAAGGGCTACATGTTCCCACAGGGGAACCACATTTTGTGGCATTCGCCCATGATCTGCAAAACATGATTCGCCATACGCTAATTAGTGTGGGATTGCCCGAGGATCGGCGTCCCTTTATTTCCGGTATTTTGGTAGAATATGAGGATAACAACTTGAACTTAGTATCCACCGATGGTAATCGGTTGGCTGTCTGCAGTAAAGAGGTGTTGTTACCAGAGGATGCTGATCAAGGATCCGAGGCCTACACAGAGGATGTGGCAGAACCCACCCCCTTGGATTCAACGATAGGTTTGCTCGGAGAAACCGAAGCAGATACCAACAACACCAAAGTCAAGGCAGTGGCACCAGGTCGGACAATGAACTTAATTGCCAGGATTCTTGGTGGATTAGGGGAAAAAGGCAAGGTAAAATGCAGAATCGGGCAGAATATGATCAGCTTCTGGAACGATAGGTTATTGATCTCGGCAAGGTTGATCGAGGGTGATTACCCGGATTATAATAGATTTACCGAAGGACTGGATACATATCCTTTGCCCCTTCCAAGGGCGGATTTCCTTGCGGCCAGTGACCGCGCTGGGATCATGACGAAGAAGGGTAGTGCGGTGATGCTTATTGAGGCCGAGGACACAAAGCTTCGTATTAGCAGCAGGGAGCCTGAGTTAGGTCATATCGATGAGGAATTGATTTTGCCCTTTGAAGTGCAGAGTCTTACGAAGGAACGTTGGTCCGACAATGAAGAAGATCAAGATGCGTCTTCCGGTCTGCAGCGACTTGTGGGAGCTTATCAGGCGAGGTTTTTCATCGATGCCTTAAGGGTTATGAATACCCAAGAAGTTATTTTGGAACTGGGGGAGGCCAATGGACCTGCCCTACTAAAGATTCCTAATAGTGATTTTTTCACGTATCTCGTAATGCCAGTAAAGATCAGTGAAGGGGAAATATAGTTTTGAAAGAAGTGTCGATATACACAGATAGCATTGCTTTGCAGGGACTTTTGAAATGGGCGTTTGGAATAAGTGGTGGTATTGCAAAGCAGTTGATTCAAGATGGACAAGTACAGGTTAATGAGCAGGTTGAGGTGCATCGTAGCAAACAAGTTGTGCCCGGTGATATTGTTGATGTTACCCAGGTTGGTACGGTAAGGGTCGTTAAAGAAAATGGAGGATGATGCATTTTTTGCGGTTAGATCGTTTGCAAATGCGCGGATTTCGCAATATAAAGGAGATCTTGTACTGTCCGAGTCCACATTTAAACGTATTTGTCGGCAATAACGGGCAAGGCAAAACAAATCTCCTTGAAGGGGTTTACTTTTTAGCTACAGCTTCATCCCAACGGGCGTACAAAGAAGATGAATTGATTAATTGGCAAGGGGATGAGGCGTACCTAGAAGGGGAGGTAGCCTACAGCCAGACTAGTACGAAAATATGTGTGGTCTTGACCCGCGGGAAGAGAAAACAGATTTGGGTGGGGTCGAAGAGGCTTGCTAGTGCCCTGGATGTCTTTGGCAGATTATCTGCGGTTTTGTTCTCCCCGGATGATCTGAATTTAGTTAAGGGGTCACCTTCGGCCCGGCGTCGGTATTTGGACCTCCAGATTGCCTTGGCTAATAAGTATTTTCGCCATCAGCTTCAAAAGTACAATAAGGTCCTTGCCCAACGGAATTTGGCCTTAAAAAAGGGTCATTTTGACCAAATGGACATTTGGGATGAACAGTTAGTGACAGTGGGCGTTGACATCATGGAGCGCCGCATGGAAGCGGTAGATATGATCAGTGAATTTGCCTCCGTTGCTCACCGGTCAATTTCAGGTACCGAAGACCTTAGAGTTATATATCTGCCTTTCTTTCTTAGGGAGCAAAGGGAGTATATGATTGCCCGTGCTGAAAAAGGAGCTCCCTATAGCAAGGATAAACTTCGGGGGATCTTCACACACCAGTTGGAGGAGAAGAAGTCACTGGAAAGGATACAAAAAATGACTCTCGTGGGGCCACAGCGGGACGATCTGATTTTCCTAATCAACAGTAAAGATGCCCGTATCTATGGTTCCCAAGGTCAGCAACGAACTGCGGTGCTTGCTAGTAAGCTTGCGGAACTGAATTATGTAGCCCAAGCCCAGGAGGAAAGACCGTTACTCCTGCTAGACGATGTGTTAAGCGAGCTGGATCAAAACCGTTGTGAACGTTTCCTGATGCATATTAGTCAAGATACCCAGATTTTTTTGACGACAACGGACCTTGGGAGCCTAGACAAAAGGAGTCTTGCAGGGGCACAAATCAGTCATATTAGTGAGGGAAGACTAGAACAAGTTGAGAAGTTTTAGCAGGGGGTTAAAACGTAGTGTACTTACACATTGGTCAAGATGTCATTGTTCCCGTTAGCAAAATTGTAGCCTTGATTGGTATCCAGGATCTTGCAAACTACCGAGCCAACCGTCAATTTATTAATACTGCCCACGAAGAGGGCTTTGTGGTCCATTTGGGATCTAAGCCTCGGACCCTGGTTTTGTTGGAGCAGGAAGTTTATGTATCACCAATTAGTGTGGCAACCTTAAGACGTAGACTCGAGTACATTACTAACTTACCCTAGTTAATCCTCTGTACACTTAGACATCGAATGTAAAGGTTAAACTAACCACGGGTTAAGTTGACAAAGACCCCCCAATGTACTAGAATTTTATTGATTGTGGGAATGTAGTCGACAAGGCACTCCGCGGGAGGATGCCCTGTTTTTCCGCGATCAGTAGTTGGCAGTGGAGGAAATGCAAAAATGGGTTTTGATAAGCCAAAGGAAACATACGAAGCTGAACAGATCCAAGTCTTGGAGGGTCTGGAAGCTGTCAGAAAACGTCCCGGAATGTACATCGGAAGCACCGATGAAAAGGGCCTGATGCAGCTTTTCTATGAAGTCATTGATAACAGTATCGATGAGGCCATGGCCGGATTCTGCGATTTGATCAGGGTTGAGATCGGTGCCGACGGTTATTTGCGGGTGATTGACAACGGCCGGGGTATTCCTGTGGCTATTCATCCCAAGATGAATAGGCCTACTGTGGAAGTAGTGCTGACAGTATTGCACGCTGGAGGCAAATTCGGCCAAGAAGGTTCCGCCTACAGGGTTTCAGGTGGACTACACGGAGTTGGTGTATCGGTAGTTAATGCCCTAAGTGAATCCCTGGAGGTAGTAATCAAGAGAAACGGGAAAATCCATCGCCAACGTTTCCAACGGGGAGTTGCTGTTCAGGACTTAGAAGTCATTGGCGATACGACCGAAACAGGGACTATTATTCTCTTCAAGCCAGATCCCTTAATTTTTGAGACAGTTCGTTTTGATGTAGACCTAATCATTAATCGAGTAAGGGAACTTGCTTTCTTGAATAAGGGCGTGCGCATTGAGATATACGATGAGAGAACTGGACGGCATTGTCTTTTCAAGTATGATGGTGGTATAGTCTCCTTTGTCGAGCAATTGAATAAGACTAAGAACGCCATACACAACGATGTGATTTATTTCGAACATCAAATAGATGATGTTGAGCTGGAAGTGGCAATTCAATACACGAATAGCTATAGTGAGGGTATCTACAGTTTTGTTAATAACATTCATACCCACGAAGGCGGTACCCATCTGAGTGGTTTTCGTTCCGGATTAACCAGAACGATAAACGATTATGCCCGTAAGAATAATTTGCTTCGGGAAAAGGAAGAGAACCTAGCTGGAGAAGACGTGCGAGAAGGATGTACCGCAGTGATGAGTGTGTGGCTCCCAGAGCCGCAGTTTGAAGGCCAGACCAAGGGAAAGCTAGGTAACTCCGAGGTTAGGGGAGTGGTGGAGTCTGCTTTGACAGAGAAGCTTGGGATTTATCTGGAGGAGCATCCCCAGCAAGCTCGGCAGATTATTGAAAAGGCCTTAGCTTCTTGTCGGGCCAGACAAGCAGCACGGAAAGCTCGGGAGCTTACCCGCCGGAAGAATGCCTTGGAGGTCAGTAGTCTCCCAGGTAAGCTTGCCGATTGTACGTCAACCAATCCGGATGAATGTGAGCTCTACTTAGTGGAAGGAGACTCCGCCGGTGGTACGGCCAAGCAAGGACGTGAGCGGCATTTTCAGGCCATTATGCCCCTGCGAGGTAAGATCCTCAATGTTGAAAAGGCACGCATGGACCGGATACTTGCTAATGCAGAGATTAGAGCCATGATTACGGCCATTGGCACGGGGATCGGCGAGGATTTTGACCTTGGGAAACTCAGGTATGGTCATATCGTGTTAATGACAGACGCGGATGTAGACGGTGCACACATTAGGACCCTTTTGTTGACGTTTTTCTATCGATTCATGAAGCCGTTGATTACCAATGGTCATATCTATATTGCTATGCCGCCGTTATACTATGTAAAAAAGGGTAAGAAGGAAGAACACTATCTATACTCCGATAAGGAGTTAGATAACTTGCTAGATCGGATTGGTCGGGACGGAGTTGCGATCCAGCGCTACAAGGGTCTTGGAGAAATGAATGCAGAACAGCTTTGGACGACGACCATGAACCCTCAGACGCGGACCACTGTGAAATTGGAGCTGGAAGATGCCGTCGCCGCCGATGAGATCTTCTCTACTCTCATGGGCGAGAAGGTCGAGCCCCGGCGGGACTTCATTAATCAACATGCCAAAGAAGTGGAGAACTTGGATGTTTAGCCGGGGATGGATTTGTAGGGAGTGGAAATACGAATGGAACTGAACTTTGAAGGCGGGCGAGTAATCGAGCGAGACATAGAGCAAGAGATGAAGCGATCCTATCTAGATTATGCGATGAGTGTAATTGTGGATAGGGCCCTTCCCGATGTGCGAGATGGTTTGAAGCCAGTACAAAGACGCATCTTGTATTCTATGAGCGAGCTAAATTTAGCCTTTAACCGGCCATTTAAGAAGTCGGCGCGTATTGTAGGAGAGGTTATGGGTAAGTATCATCCCCACGGTGATAGTGCCATTTATGACGCGATGGTGCGTATGGCTCAAGATTTCTCCTATCGGGACCCGTTAGTTGAAGGTCATGGTAACTTCGGTTCTATGGACGGGGATCCACCTGCTGCCATGCGTTATACCGAGGCACGGCTATCTCGATTGGCTATGGAGATGCTGCGGGAAATTGATCAGGATACAGTGGATTTTGGACCAAACTTTGACGGTAGTCTAGAGCAGCCTCTTTCATTGCCATCACGTTTTCCCAACTTACTTGTTAACGGGTCAGAGGGGATTGCTGTTGGGATGGCCACAAAAATCCCACCCCATAACCTTGGGGAAGTCGTGGATGCGTTGGTTTATCTTGTGAATAACCCCCAGGCGACTATTGAAGAGCTAATGGCTTTTGTTAAAGGACCAGACTTTCCCACCGGTGGTATTATCTTGGGTACCGAGGGAATCAAGGAAGCCTATACTACGGGAAGAGGTCGCATTCGTGTTCGGGCCAAGGCCAGGATTGAACCTCTCTCTGGAAATCGCCATCAGATCATCATTGATGAGATTCCCTATCAGGTGAATAAAGCGTCCTTGGTAGAGAAAATTGCGGCTCTAGTCAGGGATAAAAAAATAGAGGGCATATCAGCACTTAGAGATGAATCGGATCGCAATGGACTACGCATTGTTATTGAAATAAAACGGGATGCGAGTCCAAATGTTGTGCTTAATTGCCTATACAAACAGACGCCCTTAGAAGATACCTTTGGAGCGATCATGCTTGCGTTAGTAGATGATGAGCCAAAGGTACTCACCCTAAAACAAATGCTGTGGCACTACTTGCAGTATCAAAAAGAAGTGGTGACCCGTCGAACCAGATTCCAGTTACGGAAGGCCAAAGAACGGTTACACATTGTAGAAGGGTTACGGATCGCCCTTGCGAATATCGATGAAGTGATTGCGATTATTCGTCAATCACAAAACGATGAGATGGCCAAAACCCAACTGATTGACAAGTTTAGCATGACTGAGACTCAGGCCGTTGCGATTTTGGATATGCGTCTGCGGCGTTTAACCGGCCTAGAGCAGATCAAGATTGAGCAAGAGCACCAAGAGTTGACGGACCGCATCGGTAATCTAGAAGGTATTTTAGCCTCTGAGACTAGGCTCTTTGAGATCGTTAAAGAGGAGCTCTTGGAGATTAAAGCGAAATACAATACACCCAGACGTACTCAGATTAGCTTTGATCCTGGAGCAATTGATATTGAAGATCTAATCACGAAGGAAGATATCGTGGTGACCATGACCCACTACGGGTATGTCAAACGACTGCCCTTAACAAGTTATAAAAGTCAACGCCGGGGAGGCCGGGGAATCATCGCCATGAACACCCGGGAGGAGGATTTTGTAGAACACCTATTTACCACGACCACGCATTCCTATATCCTGTTCTTCAGTAATCGTGGCCAGGTATATCGACTAAAGGCCTACGAAATACCGGAATCAGGTCGTACCGCTAGGGGTACTGCAATTGTAAATCTGCTGCAGCTAGGTCCCAAGGAATACATCAAGACGATATTCCCCATTGATGATTACGATGAGGATCATTATCTGGTAATGATCACCAAGAATGGGCAAGTTAAGAAGACAGCCTTAAGTGAATACGATTCCCCAAGGAGTGCTGGCCTTATTGGAATAAATCTCCGGGATGACGATGAACTAGCCGGTGTATTTCTTACCGACGGCAAACGGGAGATTATTCTAGTGACCCATCAAGGTCAGGCCATTCGTTTCCCCGAAGAGCAAGTGCGCCATACCGGTCGGGCGACCGCTGGTGTCAAGGGGATTGACCTAAGACCAGGGGATTATGTTGTAGCCGGAGGGATTGTTTTTGAAGATGCGGATCTCCTTGTGGTTACAGAAAAGGGTTATGGTAAACGAACCCTGCTCAAGGAATACCGGGCAATTTCCCGGGGAGGCAAGGGAGTAAGGACCCTAAATATCATTGAGAAGAATGGGCCGATCATTGGTGTACAGGTAGTTATGGAGCATCAGGAAGTGATGATGATTACTTCCGAAGGGATTATGATTCGCATGAAAGTGGACGATATTCCACGACAAGGGCGAAGTACCCAAGGAGTTAGAATGATGCGCCTTCAGGACAAAGATGAGATAGTCGCTGTTGCGTTAGTAGCCGAAACTGACGAGGAGGATGAAGAAGACGGCGATGGGTCTATGCGGAATGAAGAGATCCCCTTCTGAGAAAGGGACTTGAGGTGATAAACGTGAGCGTTCAACGGAAGGTACTGGAATTAGCTAATGAGATTCGCAATACCGATGAGTACCAGAAACTACAAGTTGCCAAGGCAGATGTAGAAAAACGAGAAGCCCCAACAAAGATGTTACAAAGTTGGGGTGAGTTTCAGCAGCAGCTAGTAGAGAAACAGCAAAAGGGTGAGGAAATCACCCCTGAAGAGGAGTCAGAGATAGCGACACGTTTCCAGGTTTTGATGATGAATCCCTATGCCCGGGCCTACATCGAAGCCCAGTACGAATTGATGGAATTACTAATGAAAGTACAGGAGAATCTGGTAACCAGCTTAGGATTAGTCGAAGGTACTGATGAAGCTGGCTCCGGGGAAGACGATAGCGATAAGGAAAGCAATGTGGTTCCACTTAGGAAGCCAAAGCTTTGGACTCCGAACAGCTAACCTGTTGTTCCCCAAAAAACTAGTGCAACACCAAGGGCGATGATAAATATTTTGTGCAGGGGAAGATCGCTTCGGACTGCCGCAAGTCCAAAGACATTGGTTACGAGTAGGACAATTGGTCCGATGAGACCTAGGAGCGCGTTGATTTTCAGGGCGCTAATGATCTTACCGGAATGGAGCATGAGAAAAGCGGCAAGTATTTCCAGAATACCGGCAAGAAAGCGGCAAAGCGCCATATAGTAAAGCATGGTCGGTAGTTGTCCCCGCATAGTAATGGCCTCCGGTGTTTGATCTGCAGAACATGTTTATGCCTCAAGATGCCACTTTAGACCTTGGGGCATTTTTTTGTAGGGTGAGCAGGAATCCTGGCATAGAGGTAGAATAAATAGCAAATGAGCCTAGTTTAGCATAGAGGAGATGAGCCTGAGATGAGTCGAACCAAGATCCTACTGAAAGAAGCGGAAATGCCTAAGCAGTGGTACAATATCGCTGCGGACATGCCCAACATCCCAAAACCACCATTGAGTCCCAAGACAAAAAAGCCCATTACACCGGAGGAATTGGCACCAATTTTCCCGGAGAGCCTCATTGAGCAGGAAATGAGTACCACTCGTTGGATTGATATTCCCGAGGAAGTGCTAGATATCTATTCCCTATGGAGACCTGCTCCTTTGTACCGGGCACATCGGTTGGAGGCTGCTTTGAAAACCCCAGCACACATTTACTACAAAAACGAAGGGGTCAGTCCGGCAGGCTCTCATAAGCCCAATACGGCTATTCCTCAGGCGTATTTCAACAAACAAGAAGGGGTAAAGCGCCTAGCAACCGAAACTGGTGCTGGGCAATGGGGTAGTGCTTTGAGCCTGGCGTGTTCCTTCTTTGGGATGGAATGCATGGTATATATGGTACGGGTCAGCTACGAGCAAAAACCCTATCGGCGTTCCATGATGAGATTATGGGGTGCAGATGTAGTAGCAAGTCCCAGTACCAAGACTGCAGCAGGGAGAAAGATTTTTGAACAAGATCCCGACTCTTTAGGAAGTCTAGGGATCGCTATTAGCGAGGCCGTTGAAGATGCGGTTAGTCGAGATGACACCAAGTATGCCCTAGGAAGTGTGTTGAACCACGTTTTGCTACACCAGACAATTATTGGCTTGGAGGCGAAACTCCAATTAGCCAAAGTTAATGAGTATCCCGACGTGGTGGTAGGCTGCCACGGGGGCGGAAGTAATTTCGGGGGTATTGCCTTTCCCTTCTTGATGGATGTACTAGCCGGGGACCGTCAGGTCCGTACGGTGGCGATAGAGCCTACGGCCTGTCCGACTTTGACCAAGGGACGATTTGCCTACGACTATGGGGATGTTGCGCATCTGACACCGATTGCAGCTATGTACACCCTAGGCCATGATTTCATGCCAGCGGGTATACACGCTGGCGGGTTACGTTACCATGGTGCATCACCCTTAGTCAGCCAGCTTTGTGCCGATGGTTTTATTGAAGCCAAAGCCGTAGGACAAGTAGGTGTGTTCGAAGCCGCGCAATTATTTGCGCAGACAGAGGGAATTGTGCCGGCGCCTGAATCAGCCCATGCGATAAAAGGTGCTATCGATGAGGCATTACGTTGCAGGGAAGAAGGCAAAAAGGAAACCATCCTGTTTTGCTTAAGTGGTAACGGCTATTTGGATCTGGCTTCCTATGATGCATTCCTGGCCGGTCAGCTCCAGGATTTTGAGTATCCCGATAAACAGCTGGAAGAATCCTTTGCCAAACTACCCAAGATATAGAATCCAGGCAGGGTTAACCCTGCCTGGATTTCCTCATTTTTCCCTAGATTTTGGTCAAGATTATTGACTCCAGTCGAAATCTGAACCCTTAGTACACCCAAAGGGACGCTTTCAGCACTTCCGCAACTAAGATGGGAAAACCAGGTTAAGGAATAGTGTTTATGCACGTTAGGCACAGTATCATATGTATTGGGAACTATCGAAAAAGTTATCAGGCAATTCGCGCGCATCGAT
>JALNWK010000012.1 GCA_023230925.1 Limnochordia bacterium | reverse complement strand
CGGGGATCTGGAGTTACCCGAGGGAACAGAGATGGTTATGCCTGGCGACCGGGTGAGTGTTAGTGTAAAGTTAATCACACCGATTGCGATGGAGGAAGGACTACGCTTTGCTATTCGAGAAGGTGGTAGGACTGTTGGAGCAGGAGTTGTCACGAAGGTAATAAAGTAACAGGTAATTCCCGTTGCTTTGGATAAAGCGATGAACCGGGAGGTTGCCGGATGTCCGGGTAATTTCCGGAGAGCATGTCCGCAGGCCCCCAATTCGGGGGATACTAATCGGACGTCAGGGAGGAAGCAAAGAGGGTATGGCTAAGCAAAAGATTAGAATCCGTCTTAAGGCGTTTGATCATAAGGTGCTTGATACATCTGCGGAGAAGATCGTAGAGACAGCCCGTAGAACCGGGGCAGGTGTTTCAGGACCAGTTCCGTTGCCAACTGAGCGTAATGTTATAACTGTCCTAAGGTCAACGCATATTCATAAGGATTCGCGCGAGCAGTTTGAAATGAGAACTCACAAGCGACTGATCGATATCCTCGATCCAACACCGAAAACAGTCGACGCGCTGATGCGTTTGGATCTGCCAGCGGGTGTCGATATTGAAATCAAGTTATAATGGACGCGGTGTTACGCAGAGGAGGTGCAGTAATGGCTATAGGACTAGTGGGTCGAAAGATTGGCATGACCCAGATATTTGATGATAAGGGAAACGCAATTCCGGTAACAGTACTTCAGGCGGGTCCCTGTGTGGTTGTACAGAAGAAGACCGCTGAAAAGGATGGATATGCTGCTGTTCAGCTGGGCTTCGGGGAGGAAAAACACCCAAGCAAACCCACCGCAGGACATTTTAGCAAAGCTGGTATTTCACCATGTAGATACTTGCGGGAGTTTAGGCTGGAACCGACTGATCTAGACAAACTCGAAGTGGGTGCACAGGTGACCACCGAGATATTTAAGGCTGGTCAGTTGGTTGACGTAATCGGTCAGTCTAAGGGTAAGGGATTTGCCGGGTCAATCAAACGCCACAATTTTGGTCGAGGTCCCATGGCACATGGATCGAAATATCACCGAGGCCCCGGGTCAATGGGTGCCACTGGTGGTTCTAGAGTGTTTAAGGGACGTAAGCTTCCCGGACGAATGGGTAATGAACGGGTAACCGCGAAAAACCTTCAGGTAGTCAGGGTGGATCATGAGCGGAACTTGCTCCTGGTCAAAGGTTCTGTACCCGGGATACGGGGCAGTCTGGTAATGATCAAGGCAAGTTAGTGGCGAAGAGGAGGTTAGACGATGCCACAGGTAACCGTATTAAATGCGGATGGGAAACAGGTAGAAACAATGGAATTGCGTCCGGAAGTGTTCGGTGCAAAGATAAACGAGTCCCTGATGCATGATGCAGTGGTAGCGCATCTTGCACGGTGCCGACAGGGTACTGTGGCGACCAAGACCCGGGCCGAAGTCCGTGGTGGGGGTCGCAAGCCATGGCGGCAGAAGGGCACCGGTAGGGCGCGGCATGGTAGTATTCGTTCACCTATATGGGTGGGCGGGGGTGTGACCTTTGGTCCACAGCCCCGGGACTTTGGATATTCTATGCCTAAGAAAGCAAGAAGGAATGCTCTTAAGTCAGCACTTAGTGCTAAGTTAGAAGCTGGACAGCTCATTGTTGTTGATGACTTAGGCATTAATGAACCAAGGACCAAACTGGGGATGCAGCTTCTTGACAAACTGGGCATCAAGGATGGTTCAGTATTGATAGTAACTGCTGAAAATGATAAAAATGTGCTATTAGCAACGCGAAATATTCCCAAGGTCAATTGCATCGTGGCCAGTGATGTGCACGTATATCCATTATTGGTTGCAAAGCATGTCATTATGACCAGCGCAGCCATTAAAAAGGTTGAGGAGGTGCTGGGCTAATGGAGCTGAGGAATGTTATTATTCGACCGGTTGTCTCGGAAAAAAGTACGTTGCTGCGAGAGCAGAACAAGTATGTCTTTGAGGTAGACCGTCGGGCGAACAAGACGCAGATTCGGCAGGCTGTCGAGGCCTTGTTTGATGTTGAAGTGGAGAATATTAACACTTTGAATGTGCCAGGCAAATTGGTCCGGCGTGGAAGGACCGAAGGGTATACAAAGGCTTGGAAAAAGGCGATTGTGAAGTTGTCCCCCGGCAGTACCATTGATATTTTTGAGAGTCTGTAGTTCAGGCTGAGATTTGCAGGAGGGGCAGTAGAGGAGGGTTAGTTATGGCGATAAAGTCGTATAAACCGACTACCCCGGGACGACGGGATATGACCGGTTCAAGTTTTGAAGGTCTTAGCAAGACTACGCCGGAGAAGTCCCTTGTTACCCCATTAAATAGTAGGGGTGGACGCAATAATTATGGTAGAATCACGGCTCGTCATCGTGGCGGTGGCCATAAGCGCAGCTACCGATTAATTGATTTTAAGAGGGATAAGGACAACGTTCCTGCTAAAGTTGCAGCAATAGAGTACGATCCGAATCGTACGGCGCGGATTGCTCTTTTGCACTACGCTGACGGTGAGAAACGGTATATCCTAGCTCCCCTGGGACTGTCGGTTGGCGATCAAGTTATGTCGGGTCCTACAGCGGACATCAAGGCGGGTAATTGTTTGCCCTTGGCAAACATTCCCCTAGGTACAGTGGTTCATAATATTGAGCTGTATCCAGGTCGAGGTGGACAGTTGGCGCGTTCGGCTGGAAGTAGCGCACAATTGATGGCTAAAGAGGGGAAATATGCTACCCTACGTTTGCCATCGGGTGAGTTTAGAATGGTTTTACTAACCTGCCGTGGCACCATCGGTCAAGTTGGTAATGTAGAACACGAGAATATTAGCTGGGGCAAATCTGGGAGAATGCGCTGGCTCGGACGCCGTCCGGGAGTTCGAGGTGTAGCAATGAACCCAGTGGACCATCCACATGGTGGTGGAGAAGGACGGTCATCTATTGGTAGAGCGCCGGTTACTCCATGGGGTAAACCAACCCAGGGTTATCGAACGAGAAAGAAGAAACAGTCGGATAAATATGTCGTGCGCACAAGGCGCGGTTAGCCGATTGTAGTTACTATGTACGGCTTGGAAGGGGGCTTACAAAGATGAGCAGATCTTTAAAAAAAGGCCCGTTTATCGATGATCATTTGATGAAGAAGATCAAGGAGATGAATGAGAAGGGCGAGAAGCGAGTTATCAAGACTTGGTCACGCCGTTCGACCATCTTCCCGCAATTGATCGGTCATACCATAGCTGTGTATGATGGACGGAAACATGTTCCAATTTATATTACAGAGCACATGGTGGGTCATAAACTGGGCGAGTTTGTGCCGACCCGGACATTTCGTGGACACGGTTTCCATACAGAACGCTCGACGGCGTTGAAGTAGTCACCTGCTTCAACAGGGAAGGAGGTAATCAGGTGCAGGCAAGAGCTATAGCACGCCATGTTCGGATTTCGCCACGTAAGTTGCGTTTGGTCGTTGACCAGATTAGAGGGAAAGATTTGGATGATGCCATTGGCATTTTACAGTTTTCCCCGCAGCGGGGTGGGAAGGTTCTTGAGAAGGTTATTAGGTCAGCTGCTGCTAATGCAGAGAATAATCATGATATGCATCGGGACAGCTTGTATGTAGCCGCTGCCTATGTTGATGAAGGCCCGACGTGGAAACGTTTGAGACCTCGGGCGCGGGGCAGTGCTGATCGGATTTTTAAGCGCACCAGTCATGTTACGGTGATTTTGGAGGAAAAGGAGGAATAGCGTAGTGGGGCAAAAAGTGCATCCGCACGGTCTTAGGTTGGGCATCATCAGAGACTGGGATGGCCGTTGGTATGCTAACAAACGAGATTACGCGGATCTGTTACACGAAGATCTGAAATTGCGTAGGTTTGTGAAAGAACGGTTCTATGGTGCTGGTGTTTCCCGAGTGGAGATAGAGCGTGCGGCAAACCAAGTGAGACTAACGATTCATACTGCTCGACCCGGTATGGTCATCGGGAAGGGCGGACATGAAGTTGATACGCTTCGGAAGGACTTAGAAGCATTAACAGGAAAACGGGTTCAGGTTAATATCGTTGAGGTAAAGTATCCTGAGCTAGATGCGCAGTTAGTGGCAGAGAGTGTTGCCTACCAGTTAGAAAGACGTGTATCGTTTCGAAGGGCAATGCGCCAGGCTCAGCAACGGACTCTACGTTTAGGCGCAGAAGGTATTAAGATCAGCGTCAGCGGGCGACTAGGTGGAGCGGAAATTGCTCGCACCGAATGGAGTTCTGAAGGAAAGATCCCTTTGCATACGTTGCGTGCCGACATCGATTATGGCTTTACCGAGGCAGACACAACCTACGGGCAAATCGGTGTGAAGGTCTGGATCTACAAGGGAGAGGTATTGCCCGAGAGGACAGGGAAGGCCGCGGCTGAAGGGGGAGATTAATGATGTTGGTTCCCAAGAGAGTTAAGTATCGAAAGGTACAGCGGGGGCGGATGAAAGGTAAGGCGTATCGCGGAAGCACCCTTACCTTGGGTGAATATGGACTCCAAGCCCAGGAACCCGGTTGGATTACGAATACTCAGATCGAGGCAGCTCGAATAGCCTTGACCAGACATATTCGACGTGGCGGCAAGGTATGGATTAAGATATTCCCGGATAAGCCCGTTACCGCTCGTCCAGCTGAGACGAGAATGGGTAAGGGAAAGGGTGCTCCGGAGTATTGGGTTGCTGTAGTAAAGCCAGGCCGCATCATGTTTGAAATGGCTGGCGTATCCGAGGAGCTGGCGCGGGAGGCCATGAACCTAGCCGCACATAAATTGCCCATTAAATGTAAGTTTGTCAAAAGGGCGGGTGTAGGTGGTGGTGATGCAGATGAAAGCTGAGGAATTACGGGATTTGACGGATGAAGAACTGCACCGCCAGTTAGATGAGTTGAAAGAGGAGCTGTTTAACCTCAGGTTTCAGCTGACGATTGGACAATTGGACAATCCGATGCGGGTGCGGCAGGTGCGAAAGGATATCGCACGGATCAAAACGGTCTTGCGGGAAAGAGAACTAAATATTAGAATATGACAGTACCAGCAAGGGGTTGCTAGGAGGTATGTGCATGCAAGAACGCAACAACCGAAAGACGCGGACTGGTGTTGTAGTCAGCGATAAGATGGAGAAGACGGTCGTTGTGGAAGTCGGGCGAATTACTCGACATCGTCTTTACGGGAAGCGCATGCGCCGTAGTAAGAACTACAAAGCTCATGACGAGCACAACGAGTGCCGCATTGGCGATCGGGTTCTTTTAGCGGAGACACGGCCTTTGAGTAAGGACAAAAGATGGCGAGTAGTAAAAATATTGGAGAAGGCGAAATAGGGTATCAACCTGGAAAGGAGGGGTAGGCCATGATTCAACAGGAAACAGTGTTAAACGTAGCTGACAACTCTGGTGCGAGGAAACTACTTTGCATTAGAGTCCTCGGCGGTTCAATGCGTCGGTATGCCAGTGTGGGAGATATTATCATTGCCACTGTAAAAGAGGCTACCCCAGGTGGTGTGGTACGAAAAGGAGAGATCGTTTCGGCGGTTGTGGTCCGCACGAAGAGTAGAATTCGGCGGCCGGACGGCTCTTATATACGGTTTGACGAGAATGCTGCTGTGGTTATTAATCCCCAAAAGGATCCAAGGGGCACGCGGATTTTCGGTCCTGTTGCTAGGGAGCTTAGAGATAAACAGTTCATGAAGATTGTCTCCTTGGCACCGGAGGTATTGTAAGGATTTCGATCCGGGAGGAGGGATAACGGTGGCGCCGAGACTTCATGTAAAGAAGAATGACACGGTAATCGTGCTACATGGTGTCGACAAGGGTAAAAGAGGCAAAGTCCTAAGTGTATTCCCGAAAGCGGGTAAGGTTGTTGTGGAGGGTGTGCAGATCCAGAAGAAGCACAGTCGTCCTACCAGGGAGCTGCCACAGGGTGACATTATCGAGCAACCCGGGAGGATTTATGCGTCCAAGGTTCAGGTTGTGTGTCCCAGTTGTGACAAACCCACAAGAACCTCCAAGGTGCGTACCGAAGAGGGGTATTCGGCTCGGGTATGCAAAAAGTGCGGGAAGACGATTGATTAAGCCCACTGGAATGAGAGGGGGGACGTGTTCTAATGTCAGAGCTATATGAACGGTACAAGAAGGAAGTTGTACCTGCCTTGATGGATAGATTTCAGTATAAATCTGTAATGGAAGTGCCTAAGCTGCTCAAAGTAAGCTTGAATATGGGTGTCGGTGAAGCAGTGGCTGACAGCAAGGTCCTAGACAACGCGGTACGGGATCTGACCATAATCAGTGGTCAAAAGCCGGTGATTACCCGGGCTAGCAAGTCTATCTCGAACTTTAAACTGCGAAAAGGCATGGCAGTTGGCTGTAAGGTCACTTTACGGGGTGAACAGATGTACAACTTCGTAGAGAAACTGATTCGGGCTGCGCTGCCAAGAATCCGGGATTTCAACGGACTATCACCAAAGGGATTCGATGGCCGCGGCAATTACAGTCTGGGCCTTACGGAACAATTGATGTTCCCTGAGATAAGCTACGATGAGATAGATCAGGTTCGGGGGATGAATGTTAGCTTCAATACCTCGGCAAAGACCGATGAAGAGGCCTTTGAACTGCTTAAGTTTTTGGGACTTCCTTTTAGACAATAAAGGAGGAGAATAATGGCAAAGAAGTCGATGATCGTAAGGTCTAGCAGACCTGCAAAGTTTTCAACGCGTCAGGTCAATCGATGCCAAGTTTGCGGCCGGCCGCGAGGATATATTCGCCGATTTAAGCTATGCCGCATTTGTTTTCGCAACCTCGCTCACCGTGGGGAAATACCAGGCGTGGTTAAAGCCAGCTGGTAATAGCGGCTTGGAGTGGATATTAGAGAGGGGGTAGCGCAATGGCTTTAACTGATCCAATTGCTGATATGCTAACAAGGATTAGGAATGCTAATTCCGCCTATCATGAGAAAGTAGATATCCCCGCGTCAAAGACTAAGATCGAACTAGCCCGCATATTGAAAGAAGAGGGTTATATACGGGATTATAAGGTATATAGGGATGACAAGCAGGGTGTTCTGCGAGTCTTCTTACGTTACGGTCAAAACAAGGAACGGGTCATGCGGGGACTAAAAAGGATTAGTAAACCAGGACTGCGGGTCTATGCCAATAAGGATGAAATTCCAAAGGTACTAGGGGGCCTAGGGTGCGCCGTGATCTCCACATCACAAGGTGTGATGAGCGATAAGGCAGCGAGAAAACATGGCGTCGGTGGAGAAGTGCTCTGCTACATTTGGTAGAAAGTGGGGTGAATTGCTGCGATGTCAAGGATCGGTAAACAACCAATTCAGATCCCTGCGGGTGTGTCGGTTTCAGTAGACGGACAACGGGTTACTGTTAAGGGTCCTAAGGGAACCTTAGAGAAGGAAATGCATCAGGATATGGTGGTTACTGTTGAAGATGGCCATATTCAAGTAGAACGCCCGAGTGATGAAAAGGAACACAAAGCTTTGCACGGGTTAACCCGGACTCTTATCGCCAACATGGTCGAGGGAGTAACTAAAGGTTATGAAAAGCAGCTAGAAATTGTAGGTGTGGGATATCGAGCGACGAAGCAAGGGTCAGAGATTAACCTTGCAGTTGGCTATTCCCATCCTGTGCAAATTACGCCCGAGGACGGGATAGAGTTTGATGTGCCAAAACCGACCCAGATTGTTGTGCGCGGCATTGATAAGGAATTGGTAGGACAGACTGCTGCGAACATTCGGGCGATTAGACCGCCGGAACCCTATCTGGGCAAAGGTATTCGATATGCCAACGAATATGTGCGCCGTAAGGCCGGAAAGGCCGGCCGAATATAAGTGGGCCAGAGCGGTACGATGTTTGTGTGTGTGATATGAGAGAGGTGAAGAAGGTGTCTACCAGCAAGAAGGTGCAAGCTAAGAATCGCCGCCACGCGCGGGTGCGTAAGAAAGTGTCTGGAACTCCCGAAAGACCTCGGCTGGTTGTATTTAGGAGTCTTAAACATGTCTATGCCCAAGTGATAGATGATGTTAACCAGCAGACGCTAGCTGCTGCTTCAAGCTTGGATCCTGAACTGCGTGCAAGTCAGTCCGGTTGCAGGAAGGAACAGGCTGAGATGGTCGGCAAGCTTGTGGCCAAGCGGGCTCAGGAGAAGGGGATCTCCAAGGTGGTCTTTGATCGGGCAGGCTACAAATATCACGGTGTGATAGCCAGCCTTGCTGATGCAGCGCGGTCTGAGGGATTGGAATTTTAGTATCGAAGGGGAAAGGAGGCTAGTGAATGCGGAAGCGTAATAATGTGGAAATGGCAGATTTAGAGGAACGCGTGGTATCGATCAATCCGGTTTCTAAGACGGTAAAAGGTGGTCGAAACCGGAGATTTAATGCTTTAGTTGTTGTTGGCGATGGTAAGGGCCGGGTTGGAGCTGCCATGGGTAAGTCCAAGGAAGTATCGATGGCAATTCGCAAAGGCGTAGACAAAGCTAAAAAGAATATGATTGAGGTACCCATTGTTGGTACTACCATACCCCATGAAATTGTGCAGCGATACTCAGGAGCATGTGTGTTGCTGAAACCAGCAGCGGAAGGAACAGGGGTAATTGCTGGTGGGCCTGTGCGTGCCGTACTTGAGGCGGCTGGTATCCGTGATATTCTCACCAAGTCTCTTGGGTCGAGTAACTCGGTGAACGTGGTTAACGCTACCATGGAAGCCCTCAAGAATCTACGAACTGCCGAGGACGTTGCCAGGATCAGAGGTAAGAGTGTGGCCGAGATTTCCTCGTTAGTCAGCGAGTAGATAGGAAAATTGGATGGGAGGTAGCGGTTTCCGATGAGCAAGGAACTGAGGATTACTCTAGTAAAGAGTGGGGCAGGAAGGAACAAGGACCTGAAGGCTACCCTAGAAGCTTTGGGGCTGCGTAAGCTGGGGATGACGGTTACCAAACCAGATAATCCAGCTGTGCGCGGCATGCTGACAAAGGTAGGACATTTGGTTGAGATAATAGAAGAGTAGTTGAAGATAGTTACATGTACGAGGAGGTGCAGCTTGTGCAGATTCATGATCTGAAACCGAACCCAGGGGCGAGACAAAAAGCTAAACGGGTAGGTCGAGGCATCGGCTCTGGCCATGGAAAGACCGCAACTCGCGGTCACAAGGGGCAAAGATCAAGATCAGGCTCGGGAACGAAGCCCGGGTTTGAGGGGGGCCAGATGCCTTTACAGCGTCGGCTACCTAAGCGAGGATTTACAAATATTTTTGGCACGGAGTACACCGTAGTCAACTTGGATCGACTGGATGCGTTTGATGCTAACACAGAGGTTACACCGGAGCTGCTTGTGGAAGCTGGTGTGATTAGTAAAATCGGTGATGGCGTAAAGGTGTTAGGCCGGGGAGAGGTCACCAAGCCCTTCGTGGTGAAGGCACATCGCTTCTCCAAGAGCGCAGTAGAGAAGATCGAAGCGGCTGGTGGAAAGGCGCAGGTGATTTAAATGCTAGCGGCCCTAAGTAATGCTTTTAAGATTCCGGATCTGAGGCGAAAGATATTCTATACCCTAGCGTTGCTGTTGGTATTTCGGGTTGGTACTCACGTACCCGTTCCCGGGGTAGACGCCCGGGCATTAGCCGAAGGACTTAACATCGAGGGAGGCGGAATTTTCGGCTTTCTAGATATGTTCGCCGGGGGTGCTCTTAGTCGTTTTAGCGTATTTGCGATGGGGGTCGGCCCTTATATTACCGCGTCCATTATTTTGCAGTTGCTAACTGTGGTGATTCCTAGTCTGGAAGCCTTAGCGAAGGAAGGTCCTGAGGGAAGACGGAAATTGCAGAACTATACGCGTTACGGGACCGTTGTGCTTGGGATAGTACAATCGTTTGGTACCACGATGCTTGCTCGGAACTACGGAGTACTCAAATTCCCAAGTTTCGGCGGGGTAGCGCTTATTGTTACCACACTAACGGCTGGAACGGTATTTCTGATGTGGCTTGGTGAGAAGATTAGCGAGAACGGTCTAGGAAATGGAGTCTCGTTAATCATTTTCACTGGAATTGTGGCGAGGTTGCCAGCATCAACTTACCTTACCATTCGTTCCGTCGGTGAGGGTGGGTTGAATCCACTTAGCTTTATTGTGTTTATGATTCTTGCCGTAGTGGTTATCGGTGGTGTAATCCTGATTCAGGAAGGGCAACGACGAATTCCGGTACAGTATGCTAAACGGGTTGTGGGCCGAAGAGTATACGGTGGGCAAAGCACGTATATTCCACTTCGTGTCAATCAGGCGGGAGTCATGCCGGTCATTTTCGCTTCTTCGGTATTGACCTTCCCATTAACGCTTGCTCAGTTTATCCCGGCGATTTCAGGGATAGAGCGTTGGCTTGGCGTCGGCACTGTAGGATACAATATTCTGTATGTGGTCTTGACGATCTTCTTTACGTATTTCTATACGGCAGTGACGTTTGATCCGAAGGATATTGCAGATAACATGAAAAAACACGGTGGATTTATTCCGGGCCTACGACCTGGTAAACCAACAACGCAGTATCTGGAAAAGGTACTGACCCGGATCACGTTAGTTGGGGCCATCTTTTTAGCTTTGATTGCTGTATCGCCCTACTTGATGGCTAGTATCACCCGAGTGCCGATGAATCTGTTTTATTTCGGCGGCACGGGCTTACTAATTCTTGTGGGTGTTGCACTTGATACGATGAAACAGATAGAAGCCCATTTAGTAATGAGGCATTACGAAGGATTCATGTCCTAAAGGAAGCAATGATTCCTTTGTTGTGGGTAGAGGGGGCCAGTAAGGTGAGAATTGTCTTACTCGGTATGCCGGCTGCCGGGAAGGGGACCCAGGCGCGGCTTATGTCTCACCGGTACGGGATACCGCATATTTCCACGGGTGAAATGTTCCGAGCGGAAATTGAAGGACAAACCGCCCTTGGTCGGGAAGCGCAGAAGCATATCAATGAAGGACGGTTGGTTCCTGATGCAATCGCGGTAGCCGTGGTTAAACACAGATTGGAGAGTCCAGACTGCCTGCCGGGTTTTGTCTTGGATGGATACCCGCGGACGGTCGCACAAGCCGAGGCGCTTGATGGCGTCTTAGCTGAACTAGGTACGTGCCTTGATGTTGTGCTCAACATTCGGATCGACGAAGACGAAGTGGTCCGGAGGATTAGCGGAAGGTTGGTTTGTGAGGATTGTGGTGCGACTTATCAGGTTTCACCGGAACTTGCCCACTGCCAAGCATGTCAAGGCAAGTTGGTTCGACGTAGCGACGACAATGAAGAGACAGCGCGCAAGCGCTTAGCAGTATACTATGAACAGACATTGCCGTTGGTGGAGTACTATACTACGCAGCATAAGTTGTGTAATATAGAAGGGCAGCAAGAGGTTGATCAGGTGTTTGCACAAATTAGCAGAGTCCTTGATGACCTCAAAAGGTGCCATAGGTGTTGCTAAAGGTGGATGATTAAATGATAGTGCTTAAGTCGGACCGGGCTCTTAACTCAATGCGCAAAGCTGGCCGGATTGTGGCGGAAGTTCATGCCAAACTGGCGGAAGCTATTCAGCCCGGGATTTCGACGCTAAAGCTCGACCAGCTAGCCGAGGATTATCTTATGAGTTGTGGTGCGACTCCATCATTCAAAGGTTACCGAGGCTATCCCAAGAGCATCTGTACGTCGATTAACGAAGAAGTGGTGCATGGTATTCCTGGCGATCGCATCCTGCAAGAAGGGGACATTATCAGTGTTGACATCGGAGCATATATCGATGGCTTTCACGGAGATGCAACGCGTACCCATGGTGTGGGGGAGAGCTCCATGGAAGCACAGCGTCTGATTGAAATCACGGCAGGTGCGCTTCAAGCGGGGATTGAAGCGGCAGCACCAGGTGGAAGGTTGGGGGACATTTCCCACGCGGTGCAATCCTTTGCTGAAACAGCCGGATTTGGAGTCGTTCGGGATTTTGTGGGCCATGGAATCGGCTCACAAATGCATGAGGATCCCCAGGTGCCTAACTTTGGGTTGCCTAATAGGGGACCACGCCTAAAACCCGGACTGGTACTAGCGATTGAGCCGATGGTTACGGCCGGAGATTACAGAGTCCGAGTCCTAGAGGATGATTGGACGGTTGTTACTTTGGATGGAAGTCTCTGCGCCCACTTTGAGGATACGGTTGCGATCCTTGAAGATGGTGTTGAAGTTCTAACGATTCTTTAAGAGGTGCTGGTGGGAGTGAAGCCGATGCAGACGGTGCGTCTGGGTCAACTTGTCACGTCAACAGCAGGTAGGGATCGGGAGCGGTACTTTGTTGTGGTTGGTGTGGTAGACGAGCATTTCGTGGAGGTAGCCGATGGGAGTATGCGTTTAGTGGGGAATCCAAAAAGGAAGAACCTTAGGCATGTTAGGATCCATCGACATGTGGATACAGGATTGGCGGAGAAGCTGGCACAAGATCGTTCGAAGGTCACGGACGCTGAGATCGCTGAGGTTATAGATTATTTAAAAGCAGGGCAAGAGGAGGCGAGCAATTAATGAGTAAGGAAGATACGATAGAAGTTGTTGGAACGGTGATCGAACCCTTGCCTAATGCGATGTTTCGAGTGGAATTGGATAATGGGCATAAAGTTCTTGCCCATATTTCTGGCAAGATGCGGATGCACTTCATTAAGATTCTACCGGGGGATAAGGTCACCGTTGAATTGAGTCCTTATGATCTTACTCGAGGTCGCATAGTGTACCGCACCAAGTCATAGGATTGCCGGAAATGGAGGGATGAACATGAAAGTACGTGCATCTGTAAAACCTATATGCGAGAAATGCAAGATTATTAAGCGCAAGGGAAGGATTCGAGTAATCTGTGAGAATCCCAAGCACAAGCAAAGGCAAGGCTAGGATTAGTTAGTAGGAGGTGAATGTGTATGGCACGTATTGCAGGCGTAGACCTACCTAGGGACAAGCGAGTTGAAGTAGGTCTAACGTATATTTATGGGATTGGGAGAAGTACGTCTCAACAGCTTTTGACTAAAGCAGGTATAGATTTTGATACCCGGGTACGAGACTTAACTGAGGAAGAGGTAGCCAAACTCAGAGAGCTTATTAACAATGAGGTTCTTGTCGAAGGGGATCTAAGACGGGAAGTTAACATGAATATCAAGCGGCTGGTGGACATCGGTTGTTATCGCGGTCACCGGCACCGAAGAGGCTTACCATTACGGGGACAAAGAACACGTACCAACGCGCGTACGCGCAAGGGTCCCAAGCGGACGGTTGGCATCAGAAGGACTAGGTCAGAAGGAGTAAGTCAGAAGCAGTAAGTAGCCGGAAGGTCGTAAAGGAGGGGAATGCAGATGGCTAAAGCGAAGAAGGTACGAAGGACTAGGCGCAGAGAACGGAAAAATGTGGTGCGAGGAGTTGCACATATCCGTTCAACTTTTAACAATACCATTGTTACAATTTCCGATCCGGAAGGAAACGTGATTTCATGGGCCACGTCGGGGAATGTTGGCTTTAAGGGGTCCCGTAAGGGCACACCCTTTGCAGCAGGTATGGCTGCGGAATCCGCGGCTAAAGCAGCCATGGAACATGGTCTACGTGAAGTCGAAGTCTATGTCAAAGGACCGGGGGCTGGCAGAGAAGCTGCTATTCGGCAGTTACAAGCTACAGGTCTTGAGATCACAGTGATTAAGGACGTAACACCAATTCCCCATAATGGGTGTCGTCCACCTAAACGGAGAAGGGTTTAACGCAAACAAGCAGGAGGTGCGTTTTAGACTAATGGCAAGATACACAGGACCCGTTTGTCGGCTGTGCCGACGTGAGGGCGAGAAGTTATTCTTAAAAGGCGACCGTTGCTATACTACAAAGTGCAGTATAGAGCGTCGTAGCTATGCACCGGGACAGCATGGTCGTAATCCTAGGAAGGTTACCGAATACGGACTGCACTTGCGGGAAAAACAGAAGTGCCGTCGTATCTATGGTATCCTCGAGCGGCAGTTTGAGAGGTACTATGATGAAGCATCCCGCGGTCGCGGAATTACCGGAGAAAACTTGCTCCAGCTTCTTGAATTAAGATTTGATAATGTGGTATACCGATTAGGATTTGGTGATTCAAGGAGCCAGGCAAGACAACTAGTGAGGCATGGGCACTTCACGGTTAATGGGAAGAAAGTCAATATACCATCTTATCAGTTAAAGGCCAACGATGTGGTTGCAGTACACGAGAAGAGCAAAGATAAGGATCTCATTCGGAGCAATATTGAAGCAGCCGCGGACCGGGGACTAGCTCAATGGTTAGAGCTGGATGCTGATAACATGGAAGGCAGAGTATTGGCTATCCCCACCCGGGAGCAAATTGATGTTCCGATTCAGGAGCACCTGATTGTTGAGTACTATTCGCGATAGGTGTCGAGAGAAAACGTATTGCAGGGCCAGGTTGTGAGCCGTGGCGGTGTACAGCCCGAAGGAGGGGGATGTATTAATGATTGAAATCGAAAAGCCCAAGATCGAAAAGCTAGAAGGAAACGGCAATTACGCGAAATTCTCGGTCGAACCCTTAGAGCGCGGCTATGGGATCACCCTGGGGAATTCTCTGCGACGCATTTTACTATCTTCCTTACCTGGGGCAGCAGTGACCTCTATTAAGCTAGATGGTGTGCTCCATGAGTTTTCCACTATTCCTGGTGTGCGCGAGGACGTTACGGATATTGTCCTAAATATGAAACAGGTTTTGGTGAAGCTGCACACCGATGGTCCAGTGACGGCACGCATTGATGTTAAGGGGCAGGCGGAAGTTACCGCTGGGGACATCATTGTAGGTAGTGATGTGGAGATCCTAAACCCAGAACTGCATATTGCCACCCTTGACGATGAGGGCGAGCTAACTTGTGAGCTTACCATTGAAAAAGGCAGAGGCTATCGCAGCGCAGATAAGAACAAAAAGGAAGGTCAGCCTATCGGTGTGATCCCCATTGACTCCATTTTTTCCCCAGTATCCAGGGTGAACTATACCGTGGAGCACACGAGGGTGGGTCAGGTTACAGACTACGACCGATTGGTGCTTGAAGTAAGTACCAATGGTAGCTTAACCCCGGAGGATGCAGTAGGTTTAGCAGCCAAGATCGTAGTGGAGCATATGCAGCTGTTTATGGGCCTTACTGATCAGCCCGATGAGATGGAGATTATGGTTGAGCGGGAAGATGATGAAAAGAGTCGTCTGTTAGAGCTACCGATAGAAGAACTGGAGCTATCAGTTCGATCCTACAACTGCCTGAAACGAGCAGGTATTAATACTATAGGTGAACTGGTCCGTAAGGATGAAGACGATATTATGAAGGTCCGAAATCTTGGAAAGAAGTCTTTGCAGGAAATCAAAGATAAGCTGAAAAAGGCAGGTTTATCCTTACGGTCCTCGGAGGAATGATTGGAGGTGGACTGACGTGCGAACAGGAAAACTAGGACGCACGAGTAGCCATCGCAAGGCGTTGTTTCGTAGTCTTGCTGTAGCGGTGATTTTGCATGAACGGGTGGAAACGACCCATACGAAAGCCAAGGCGGTTCAACCCTTTATTGAAGAAATGATCACCTTGGGTAAGCGCGGTGATTTGAGTGCTAGACGACAGGCTGCGTCTTTCTTACAAAACCCCAAGGCGGTAGGTCTTTTGTTTGATGAGATAGCCCCCAGATTTGCTGACAGACAGGGTGGTTATACCCGGATTGTGAAAACCAGTCGAAGACGGGGCGATGCTGCCGAATTGGCGATAATTGAGTTTGTAGAGGCTTAAGCTTCTAACCGCATATTAAAAGGGAAAGAGCCGCAGAGGGACACCTCTGCGTTCTCTACCTTCAAGGAGTGGATCTAAATCACGAACCATTTTATCACTGTATCGCATGTTACATATGCTTATGAAGAGCATGCCGATGTCAGTGTTGGATTTACTCCTGTCTTGGATGATTTGAGTCTTAACATTGACGTCGGTGAATATGTAGCTATCATTGGTTCTAATGGTTCTGGAAAATCAACCCTTGCCCGTCATCTAAACGCACTTCTTATTCCCGCCGAGGGGGAAGTCCTGATCAATGGACGTTCAACGAAGGATCCTGAGGCGATTCGGGAAATTCGTTCCACTGTGGGCATGGTGTTCCAAAACCCCGAGAACCAGCTCATTGCCTCAACGGTGGAAGAGGATATCGCCTTTGGTCCAGAAAACCTTGGGGTACCGCCAGAGGAGATCGGAAGACGGATCGAAGAGAGTCTGCAGGCTGTGGGAATGCTAGATTACCGGCATCGTCTACTTCATGAGCTTTCCGGAGGCCAGAAACAGCGGATAGCCATCGCGGGGATTCTTGCCATGCGGCCGAGGTGTCTTGTCTTGGATGAGCCTACCGCGATGCTGGATCCGGGTGGGCGTTCCGATGTATTGAGGATCATTGAGGAACTTAACCAACAGGGAATTACCATCATTCTCATCACCCATTTCATGGAAGAGGCGGCGAGAGCCGAGCGGATCATCGTGTTGGAACGAGGAAGGATCAGAAAAGATGATTGTCCCCGGAAGATCCTGTACGACACCGAACTACTAGATAGTTGTGGGCTGGCTTCGCCCCCAATAGTTAAACTATCGCACTTATTGAGGCATAAGGGTGTTTCAGTGGGTGATGTAATCGACGTTGAAGAAATGGTGAACGCTCTATGTCAATATCGCTAAAAGATGTCAATTACGTCTATGATGCAGGTAGTGAACGGGCAGTTCCAGCTTTGTCCCAGATTAACCTTACAGTCCAGCGGGGCGAAATCCTTGGTATCCTAGGACCAACAGGCTCCGGCAAATCCACGCTAATTCAGCATTTCAACGGTCTATTAAAACCTACGTCAGGTTCTGTGGAGGTAGACGGCCAAGGGCTATGGACCAAGGGGACGAGTCTCACGAAGATTCGGCAGATGGTCGGTGTGGTCTTTCAGTACCCAGAGCACCAGCTTTTCGAGGAGACCGTTTTCGCGGATGTATCCTTTGGCCCTCGGAATTTAGGACTGGATGAGTCCCAGCTAAAAGAGAGGGTGGAGACCGCCTTACAACAGGTGGGACTAGAGCCCGAGCTTTGGTATCGTTCTCCCTTCGCATTGAGTGGGGGCCAGAAAAGACGTGTGGCCATCGCCGGTGTTCTTGCCACTGAGCCAAGCTACCTCATCCTTGATGAACCAACCGCTGGTCTTGATCCTGCCGGACGCAGGGGATTACTTAAACTACTTCAGACATTGCATCAGACCCGGGACATTGGTATAGTGTACGTATCCCATAACATGGAGGAGCTGGGTATGCTTGCCACAAGACTTGTGGTTCTCCATGAAGGACGAATTGCTATGGAAGGAACCCCAGCTGAGGTTTTTGCTCAGGGGGAAAAGATCCGAAGTCTAGGTCTAGATATTCCTCAGATTGTGGATCTAAGCTACCGATTGCAGAATCTTGGTTGGCCCATTAATGGTGGCGTGTTTCAGGCGGAAGAGTGTGCCCAGGAGATCCTAAAGGGACTGGATGGAAGTTTTGGTGCCAGCGGCGGTGGTGATGGAGATTAGCGAGGTTTTTAGTTTTAGAAATATAACCCTGGGACAATATATCCCGGGTGAGACAATCATTCATCGGTTAGACCCGCGAGCCAAACTTGGTGCTATGCTGATGATCATCATTGGCTTGTTCTTAATTAATAACCTGTGGGGTTACTTGTGCGTGGCTGGACTCCTTTTGTTGGTGATCATGTTAGCTCGTATTCCCTTATCCAGAATCATCCGTGGCCTGAAACCGGTACTTTTTATCATGCTTTTCACCTTCGTTTTGCACTTGTTTTTCAGTGAGGGAACTGCTTTATGGCACCTTGGGCCCTTGACGGTTACTAAAGAAGGCATTCTACGGGGGACGGAAATGGTTGCGCGACTGATTTTACTCGTGATTAGTGCCTCCTTGCTGACTCTAACCACATCTCCGTTGGCACTTACTGATGGTCTAGAAATGCTCTTGGCACCAGGTCAACGCATTGGTCTGCCAGCTCATGAACTGGCCATGATGATGACTATCGCTCTCAGGTTTATTCCGACTCTTATGGAAGAGACGGAGAAGATTATGAAAGCACAAATGGCCCGGGGTGCAAGCTTTACCGAGGGGAATCTGGTAAGAAGAGCGAAGAGCCTACTACCAGTTCTAGTTCCCCTTTTTGTAAGCGCCTTCCGTAGGGCGGAGGATTTGGCAGTAGCCATGGAAGCACGGGGGTATGTTGGAGGCGAGGGAAGGACACGGTTTAAGCAGCTCGAATTCAAGTGGGCTGACTGGATTGCCCTCGGGCTGACCCTAGGTACATTGGGGATCGTCGTGATCATCTGGTAATGGTGGGGCAGAGAATGCGAAACATCGCGATGTTAGTTGAATACTGCGGGTCCAGTTTCTACGGGTTCCAGATTCAAGCCCAGGGACCCACGGTCCAAGGAACCCTAACCGATGCGCTTAAGATACTGACCGGGGAGGATGTCGGGGTGATCGGTGCGGGACGTACCGACTCTGGGGTTCATGCTTGGGGACAAGTGGTCAATTTCCATACCACTTCAGGAATTCCTGGGGAGCGTTTTTCCTACGCCCTAAATAGACTATTACCGCCTGGGCTTAGGATACGGAGGTCATGGGAGGCACATCCCGATTTTCATGCATGCTTTTCTGCAGTGGGAAAAACCTATGAGTACTGGGTCTATGTCAGCACCCAACCTTCTGCATTGTGGCGGGATAGAGCTTGGTTTTTGAATCGCTCCCTAGATGTGCGCTTGCTTAATGCAGCCTTACCTTACCTGACCGGGGAACAAGATTTCACCTCCTTTTGTGCCAGTAAAAGCAGTGTTAAAACCTTTGTGCGACGTGTGGATCGATTGGAGGTAGAAGAGCGGATACTGCCGGGTGATTACCCTTTGGTTGTTTTTTCAATTACGGCTAATGGTTTCTTATACAAGATGGTGCGTAACATCATTGGTACGTTAGTCGAAGTGGGATTACAACGAAGGGAGCCTGGGGATATGGAACAAATCCTCAAGGCCAAGGATCGGAAGATGGCCGGGGCCACAGCACCTGCTTGCGGTTTGTACCTCAAAGAGGTCTACTA
Source organism: Limnochordia bacterium (assembly GCA_023230925.1). NCBI lineage: Bacteria > Bacillati > Bacillota > Limnochordia > Limnochordia bacterium. The sequence continues at coordinate 47,718 of JALNWK010000012.1, read as the reverse complement.
TGGGTAACCAGGACCTAACGGCATTATCCCAGTGGACGCTAGATTGATGCTTGACAGTCTCTAACGTGTGTATTAGAATGGACAATGTCGGTTTATCAGGCAGTGCATTTTGCTCCGGATGTTGGTCCTAGCCCCGCCCGTATCTGGACTGATGCAGCCTAGTTTGGCACGAGGGGTGACACCAAATTGAGTAAGACCTATATGGCCCGACCAGCGGAAATCACAAGGCAATGGTATGTAGTGGATGCCAAAGGTAAGACCTTGGGTCGGTTAGCGACACAAGTAGCTAGTATTCTTAAGGGTAAACATAAGGTGATATATACGCCCCATATAGACGTGGGCGATCATGTAATAATCACGAATGCCCAGGATATCGTCTTGACGGGCAACAAGAGGGAAAATAAGGTATATTATAGGCATACCGGGTATCCCGGTGGTCTACGGACTGTGACTGCTGCCGAAGTGTTGGAGAAGAATCCTGAGCGGGTTGTTAGAGCAGCTGTATGGGGCATGCTTCCCCACAATCGGTTGGGCAGACAGATGTTTAGAAAGCTCAAAGTCTATGCAGGACCGGAGCATCCACATCAGGCGCAGCAACCGAAAGAGTTAGACATCTGACCTAGGGGAGGTGTACAACTTGGCGATAGTGAAGCAATACTATTACGGTACGGGCCGCAGAAAGTGTTCTGTAGCGCGGGTACGTGTAATTGAAGGCGGCGGTAATATTGTAGTTAACGATAAGGATATTGTAGACTACTTTGAGCGCCCAGTTCTGCAGACCATTGTTCGTCAGCCATTAGCGGTTACAGGAACGGAAGGAAAGTATGACGTTTTTGTCACAGTTAACGGAGGCGGTTTCAGTGGCCAGGCAGGTGCTGTTCGCCATGGTTTGGCAAGAGCATTAATTGATGCAGATGAAAACTACCGTCCTGTTTTGAAAAAGGCGGGTTACCTTACTCGTGATCCACGGATGAAGGAACGAAAGAAGTACGGCCTGAAAAAAGCGCGGAAAGCGCCGCAGTTTTCAAAACGGTAATAGTAGTAAAGCTGTCAAGATTAAAGAGAGGTGCACACCTCTCTTTTTTGTTCTCCTAGGCCTTTCTAAGAGTGGTCAAGCACCCTAGCTATACCCCTTACATCTTACCCGCAAATTAAGAGCTCCCTGTTTTGAACCATATTATACGCCCGCACATATTAGTCCTACTAGTGTTGATATGACCAGCATGCTTTCAGATCCATGTGGTTGCTTCGGGTCGCGTTGGTAGGTAGATACGGTCAGAGGGCGGCTATCGAAAAGCGAAGCAGGACTATCCAAGGAGGAACTGGAAACTAATAAGGGAGAAGCTCCCTATCATGGATTAGTCGGGTAGGGGGGTATACAAGCCTGCTAACAGATGGGGCAAGGATTCGTATAGATAGCCGGCTCTCACGGGAATATTCGCGGAGCAGGTCATAGGATTGGAAAGGTCTTGTACTGGAAGGGAGGGAACCGGGGGCTTGCCACGTTTGGGGGGGTAAGTCTCGGTGAACGGATTGGCCAAGGAGGAGAGTAAGTGGTGGAGATGGGTGCTTCTTGTCTTGGTTGTCGTGGGTGTATTAGGTGCTGATGACGGGTGTGTGAGTCTTGGGTTACCCCGGCTTATTGGTACTGGAGCCTTGGAAGAGCCAGTGGGATTTGCCCCAGGACAGATGCTGCATACGATTTACACCGTAGAAGAAAATGGCAATGACTTCTGGATTGATAGGATGCTAGCACGGTACGGTAAGGACCCTGCGGGGGACTATTTACTTACCAAAGGCAGGACTGTATACATGCGGTCCCATAACCCCGCTGTAGTAGGATTTGGGGGTGACCTTGCCTATATTGATGGCTTGGGGAAAGGTGCCTATTCCATCACATTCGCGCCCAGCTTCTTTACTGAAGATGTTAATGACCGGGCGAGCTTTCCGAGTCATTGGAGAAGTACATACAATAGCCGGACGGGTGTTACGGTTACCGTAAAGAAGTTTATCACCGAGCAGAACGTGGCGGTTACGGTGCTTGGGTTTACGAATAATACCGAAGAGACGCAACGGTTGCAGATGACGGTGCGCTCGCCCCTAGTATCCACAACCACGGAAGGGGAACTTAGAGGAGAGTTTGCCGCTCCGAGGAACTTGACTATGGTCCAGACAAGGCTCTTTGGGGAGGGGCTTGTGCCGGTGGGCCAGCGGTTAGTGGGACAGATAGTCTTAGAGCCCCATCAAACAGTGGAGACCAAGGTCCTTATGGGCTTTATTACTGAGGAGATCCCTGAATCCAAAGAGGAATACGAAGAATATAAGGCCTATGATGCGCATACAGCCTTTTCGACTCATGTTAACTCTTACAATCGTTGGTGGGTGGACAATGTCCCCTATATTGATGTACCGGACCCGTATATCAAGAAAATGGCCTATTACCGCTGGTGGATTGTCAGGTACAATACCTGCGATGCCGATTTACCCGGTTATAGCTATATGTTTCCAACTTTTATGGAGGGCGTTTTAGGGTATAACAATGCCATCACCAATGCGCTGCCCTGGCAATTAGATGAAGGTCGCTACCTACGTTCCCCCATTTATACCTACGGGACTTGGCTTACTCTAGGACAAACCTCGGGTGGTGGTGCCTTCAGGGACAATCCTGGAAGCCCCCATTGGGGAAGACGTACCGGTTCACAATACGTCTCCAAGGCGGGATGGGAGACCTATAAAGTCCATGGGGGTGGGTCAGAGATTCTGCAGGTGTTTGCAGAATACGGTGAGCAGGATTTCTATGACACTTTAAGACTGTACGACAGAAACGGCAATTATCTAACGGAGAACCAGTACGATGCCTGGGATGCGGATACTACTTCTCTATTCTACAGTAATGTCCAAGAACGCCTCGACAGTGCTTACCCTTATGCCAACGGCCTAGCGGTATCTAGAATGTACCGCTATTTGGGAAATGAGACGAAGGCCGATGAATTGGCAGAAGTGGCCGGGAAGATGCAAAAGGCCTTGATTGATTTCCTGTGGGACCCCGAGTCAAAGCTATTTCTGCATAGGGACATCAGCTCTAATGCCTTCGTTCCCTGGAAGGAAATCAACAACTATTATCCCTTTACCATGGAGATGGTTCCAAAGGATGACTCCGTTTACAGAGAGGCTTTAAGGCTATGGGGAGATCGGTCTGGATTTGTTATTTGGCCGGCCTATGTTAGTAATGTGAAGGATTACCACGCGGCAAAGGCTGCAGGTTGTGGTATCAGTCGTAACTTTGCACCTGCGCCTACCGGCGTAACCCTCTCTTTTCTTGCTAGGGTGATTAAGGAATATCCTTCGGAATACATCTCGGTCGATATGTTCAAGGAGCTTCTATACTGGTACACCTTTGCCTTGTACGTAGACGGTAATGGAGATTACCCAGATGCTAATGAATTTTTCAGTGACTGGGATAATGGTCAGATCGGATATCGGTCGTGGATACATCATAACTTTCATTCCAAGTACAACGTGTTTCTGATTGAAGATATCGCCGGATTAACACCCCGAACCGACACTAAACTGGAGCTATATCCTATCGATATTGGCTGGGATCATTTTGCTATAGATAACCTTAGGTACCACGGTGTCGACCTAACAATTGTATGGGATAGACCCGATGATGGAAAACAGTACTACCAGGATGTTCCCGAGGGATATTCCGTGTACGTTAATGGGACCAGGAGCTTTACGGTGGATAGCCTTGTACATCTTATCTGGGACTCAGAGGAAGGGAGAATTAGCTTTCTAGATCAACATGCCGAGATTAGCTACAATAGACCCTATCCCCTGAAAAGTGCCCTTGAGGTAAGCTGCACAAATGACAGACTGGCATCGTTCTTTGGGCTAATCGGCGTTGACCTTTCTAAAGAGAAAATGACTAATCTGGCATTACGGACCGATGGAGCCTACCCTAAGCATACGGCATCGTGTAATCAAAACCGGGTCTTCGGTGCCGTAGATGGCAGTACCACAAGTGAACCTAAATGGACCACCCAAGGCTCATCACGTAGACAAGACTGGTACCAGATTGATTTTGGTGTTAACACTGTCTTTGATACGGTAAAACTCTACTTCTTCAATGATCAGGCTAACATCATTCCTCCCCTAAGTTACAAGATTCAGTACTTTGATGGAGAGAAAGATACCTGGCTAGATGTATTCTGCGAGCATAAACAGCCGGAAACACCAAGGGGCCTTCTTAACACCGTGACTTTTGCACCGGTAGTCTCCAAAAGGCTGAGAGTGTTGCTCATAAATCCCGAGGGTGTTTCGGTTGGGCTTACTGAAATCCAGGTATTTAACCAAAGCGGTAGCAGCCCAACCTTACCAAGTGTTCTCGTAGAGGAAATCGCCATAGAGCAGACAAAAGCCTCAGATATTGTTTTTATCGGTATGCCGGTGCAGATGCAGGTGACCGTATCACCGGCTAATGCCTCCAATGAGCAAGTGAGGTGGTCTGTAATCGTTCTAGATGGAGAGGCCGAGATTGGACCTACTGGCCTACTAACAGGTAGGTCTGTGGGCCAAGTGAAAGTCATGGCGACAGCCATGGACGGCTCTGGGATCACAGCAGAACGGATAGTGACTGTTAGTGATGCCCTCACTGTCTTAGTACGGGAAGCCAGTGGAACCTTAGACCTTGGACAACTGCAAGCAAAGGATTGGATCCATTTGGGAGGAGAGAACCAAGGGCATCCTGCACTGCCCGGTTTCTCCCATATGCCGACTAACCGTGCCCTCGGCAAGGATCTAATCACCTTCACCGAGTTAGGTAAGGGGAGAATAGGCCTGCAAGACGATAATTCTGTCAGTGTGTCGTGGACGGGGGGAACGCCCCGTCGGGAGTATCGCAATTCATTAAGTGGAGGCGTCTTCCATGATCGCGGGCATGGCTGGCAAGCGGTAATACCTGCCACCGATAGTATCCAAGAGGTGTGGGTTTATGCTGGGGGCTGGCGGGCAAAGGCTGACTTAAGGGTATCGTTGAGCGACGCTAAAGAGTCGGACTATCTACTTGTCTGCGACAATCCGGAGGGACACTTCAATAAGTTGTATGTTATTCGGTTTAGGGCCACTGAAGGGGATCAGGTTTTGACCATCACCAATACCGTGGACACAATGTACGATCACTGGGGGAACATTTGTATCAATGCCATAGTACTTTTAGATTAGGGTGGGACTTCACCCCTTGTAATGCCCTGAGGAAGGAGGGGGAATATGTCGGGGCTAATCATGAACCCTGAATACGAAGCAGTCCTCAATGAGTATACCCGGCTGCAAAGACAACTTGCTGTCATTATCGAGCACAGAGCGGATCTAATTTACCATCAGGCGACCAGACTGAAGACCGAGTACATCATGAAGATTGGGACACTTGAATACGACCTGTTTCAATTAGAGTGTGATATCGCACGGACTAGGCGGAAGATCCAGATGGTTCAAGCATGCATTAACCAGCAAGTTTCATTTAATCAACGGCAACTGGAACAACAGCTCGATCAAGAATATGAGGAATACATGGAACGCCTCAAGGAAATGGCAGCGGAAATTGATCTGGCAGACTACCTTAATGAGTGTCCTAAGCTAAGTCAAGAGGAGACCGCAGAGGTTAAGAAGCTCTATCGCTCGATTGTCAAGGTACTTCATCCTGACATAAACCCAAGCTTGACCGATGAGCAAAAGGCCCTTTGGAACCAGGCCACCGATGCATATTGCACCGGTAATGTCGAGATGTTAGGGGTACTCTCCGAACTGATTTTGCAGGGTGAGTCGTCATCTAATGGCAGCCTCAGTGCCGTTGAAGAACTAAAAGAAAAGATCCGGCTATTGGAAAAGAGAATGAAGGATTTGCTACTGGAAATCGAGAAGATAAAACAAATATTTCCCTTTAACCTTAGTGACTTCCTCCGGGATGCGGAGCAAATAAAACATAAGCAAGGGGAGTTACGTTCGGCAATTGAGCAAGCCAAAAAGACACTAGAGGAACTGCGGCGATATCTGACAGTATTGATTCTCAGCGCAAATACGTGCCAGAATTGAGTTGAGAAAGAATGAGTAACATTGCAAAATCCGATGGTGGACTTCTAATTAGCTTGATCGGTGCAAAGGGCAGTCTTGCCAAGCCCTTCTCCCGGGAAATATTCCTAGTTGAGACCCATGTTGCAGGGACTTCCTATGTAGATAACATCGACGATATTGAGGAAAAACTCATCCCAGGAACCAAACTCCACTTTTTCCGGGAGCCGGAGAACATCTACGATAATCTGGCTATTGTGATCAAAGACACAGAAGGGAATAAGGTGGGATATCTGCCTAAGGAAACGAATCAGATCATCGCGCGTCTAATGGATGCGGGGAAGCTTATCTATGGAGTTGTAGAAGATAAAGAGCGATTCGGCAAATGGGTTAAGATCACGATACAGGTCTATCTGCAAGACTAAAGGAAAGAGGCAGCGATGGTTATTCTACGGAACAATCTGCCATTTCGTGGAAGGCTTTCTCTGACTGTCAACTCCAGCTAGCACCTCCCCGAAGTAAATAGTATCAAGACTTCCCCTGGTTAAGGCGGGCATCACTACGCTTAGGGCCGTAAGTGTCTCAGGTTGTAGCGTATCAGGGATATTGGCCATGATGTACATCCAACCAGTCCAGTCTATGGAATCCGCCAAGACTAGGCGGTGCGGCTCGCCATTAATATCCAGTATTACTGCCTCAATGGGGAAGGATGCTTCCTGTTCACTGTAAACCCAGACCCCAAGTTGTTTTATTCCGCCCGGTAACTTGACTGGCGTCTCCGGCATTAAAGAGATCTCCCGGCGCCGTAGGGTAGTTGATGTGCTGAAGGTCAGTTTTGCTGCTGGTGGGGTTGTACCATCTTCAAAGGCAGGTCCCTGGGTAATATCCAAGGACCCTAGATGTGATTCCGGAGTAGAGACTATCTTAAATGAACCTTGCTCAAAGGTAGTAAGGGAATAGGTAGCATATCTAGGAGCAACGGATACCCAAACATCAGCCCGACTCAAGATAGTTGTTGGAACGCTGCCAAGGGCGAGGGCAACGGGAACTGCCCGTTGAGTGTTGCCGGGTAAGGTATTAACCACCATTGCTCGGCCCATTGGTTGACGCAGTACCATTGTCGAGGACCCGCCTCCATCAAAATTGAGGGCAGAGTGAAGACCTATTGTTTTTAGTAGTTGCGCAAGCTGATCTAAAGTCAATCCATAGCTTACCTGGGAACGGCCATCTACGACAACGAGCGTCAGTGTAGTACCTTGTTTATTCAATCCCACAGCAGTTCTCGGGTTAGGGCCATTGAGCCAATCGGGAAAGTCCCTTTGTACGACCCCATCTTCGATGAGCATGGGATATCCACAGACAGCTAGCTGTAGATTGTCTGGTCCATCAAAGGATTGTTGGATTAAGACCTCGGTACCAAGTCGGGCCTGTTCACGGAGCTCATCCCCGGTGGTACCAAAGGCTAGCAGGTAAATAGCTTCTTTATTAACCGTGATCCCAAGCGGATCCGGCTGGATATCACTGACTAGGTTATCTAGGACAGTTATGGCTAGGTTTGCCTGCTGTACAATGTTTTGGGGCAGTTTAGTACCCCACATCCAGTTATACATTACCAGCCCCTCGGAGGGAATATGAATGTCATTTAATGTTGCAATGGGATACACTTGGTTAATTGCCGGAATGACTAGTTCGCCATGCCACGACCAATAACCGATATAACCCTTGCCCGCATTATCCCAGCCAAAGCATGGTCGTTTAAGTTCAGGGTTATCGCTTTTAATGATAACGCTGTCCTTGATCGCTAGTCCCACCGGAGATTGAGTAGAGGAAATGTAAAAGAAGTCACTATTACACGCGGCTACGATATCCCTTTGTTGCTCCACCATGCTTGTAATTGTGCGGGGTCTAGTCAAGACATTATCCCCTAGTAACAGATCCAGACTGATATTTCCATTACTTAGGTCTACCTGCATGATATGGATCAGCAAAGGACGAGGGGTAGCTTGTTCAAGCCGATAGAGAACGATACCATCATAGGGGGTATGTTCTACCGTTAACTGAGAAGATGTCATAAAAGGTAGAGCGGCAATTGCGGAAAGATCAAGAGCCCAGACCGGATCTTGAGGAATTAATAATCCGCACACAAGAGTCAAGGCGACTAGAAATCTGCGCAATGCTACACTCCCCTTTGCTTAACTAAAAACTCTGGGATAGGGTGATCTGTAGTTGTCCGTCTTCGGCCCGCTGTAGTCTAATGTTAGTATTCTGATCTATGCGGTTTAGATCAAGCTGGATGAAGTTGATCTTGCCTAGTTGATCTAAAGACGAAATGAAAAGCAAGTTGATGGTCTCCCGATCACTCAAACGTCTTTCGTAGGAGACGGCTGCCTGTCCTAATTGAGGGTCAAAACCCTTATTTGAGATATTGCCAGCAGCAGTCATAAGCCCCACGTGGAATCTTCTTACATGTCCTAAACGCAGTGAATAGTCCATCTGAAGAACCGGTAGTAGCTTACCCTCGGCATTTAATGCTCCGAGCCGTCCGGTAAAACGGGACACCGTGTTTTGAGTAGTTAATGTAAACTGAGATCCGACCAATATCCGCAGTTCCCGTTGGGCATTATCTCCGATGCTAAGCCGCCAACTGATATTACCAATATTTGTTTGGGTCTTATCCTTGCGTATTCGACCCTCTAGATCAACCCAAAAAAACGGATCTGTATTGGGGACAATCAGACCTACGGAGCTGCCAATTCCGAAGAACTCGGATAAGGGGAGGCTCCAATTTGCCGAGCCAATTCCAGGCAAAGACTGCAGGGGGAAGCCACTCTCAATAAATCCAGTTCGTAGGGCGCCTGAATAGTTCCGAAAGGCGGCTTGTCCAGCTCCACCAATAAGGTATAAGGACGGTGGGGCCATCTGGTTGTACCCATCGGGGTTCCATTGTACATGGAAGTCTCCCTTAAGATCTATATAGCTAGTCACTCCGATAATCTTGTTCCAGTTAAGCTGCAGTCCGGTTACCGGCGCGATTGGTTCAATTCCCATGGTAGGTAGATTACTAACATGGAAGCGGAATACTGCATCCGAAGTCTTACCTTCGAAAAGGATACCGAGGAGATACTGGCCGATTGCCCCTGTTTTCTGGAGAAAGCCTAGGTTTAGTTCCCGCTCACTAATAACAAGACCAGTACCCTCTTGTCCTAATTCCTGGGCGCAACTGATCGCACTCAATAAAAAGATAAGGGTTACCGAAACCGCAAGAAACAGGGTAATTCTAACTTTTAACATGGGAACACTCCCCTTGTGTTGATTCGGCACTGGTCCTGATCAACGAGTTTTCAAAAAGATGGTATACCACCGGAATAACGAATAAGGTCATTACCGCGGATACAGATAGACCAAATACGACTGTGATGGCCAAGGGCTTTAGAACCTCGGCGCCATCACCAAAACCCAATGCTAGGGGAACCAAAGCCAAAATAGTAGTCAGGGAGGTCATTAGCACTGGCCTTAGCCGTGTACATGATCCTTGAAGGACACTATCCTTCAAGGAAAGGCCTTCTTCTCTGCGTAGATAGTTGATTTGATCAATTAGTACAATTCCGTTGTTTACTGCGATTCCGACGAGCATAATCATGCCGATTAACGATGGAACACCAATGCGACCTCCGGTCAGGTATAATCCAAAAAGGGAACCAATAGCAGCAAGGGGAACGGTGATCATGATAATCAAAGGGTGGGCGAAGGATTCAAACTGAGCGGCCATCACCATATACACTAAGACAACGGCCAAAATCAAGGCAAGCAATAATTCTCCAAAGGATTCCTGCACAATCTCCCATACACCGCCATGCTTAACCGCGTAACCAGGTGGTAAGTCCATGTTGGACACCAGTTTATCCACTGTAGTCATTGCTTCTCGCAGACCTATTCCATCAAGGGTTGCTGTGAGGGTCACGGCCCGAACCCGTTCTGTATGGTAAATATCCAACATTGATGAGGTCTCCGTTACATTGGCCACCCGATCAAATACCACATAGGACTGTCCATCTTTATCCTGTAGGGCCGATGCAATGCGATGCTTTGTTAAGGCATCATAATTGGTGGTTGGGTCATAGTCAGGACGTAAAACCACTGGAAGGGTACGTCCATTCAGCTGCAGATCTGTAATCTCTGCACCACCAATGGCATCGCGCATAGCTAGGGCAATATGTGTAGCCGTAACACTTCCTGATAAAGCCCGGAAAGGATTTACTTCAAAGAATAATTCCGGTTGTTGTTTATCTAAGGACGAGACAATGGTTCCAAAACCCGACTCAGATGCTAACGCGGTTTCCAATTCCTCTGTAATAGTAGTAAGGACCTCAAAATCTGGTCCGGAAATATCCAGTGTTACTATTTGCTTCATGCCCATATTGGCTCCAACAATATCGTGAATGACTTCAAAATTGGCGGTCTTGAAGGGAGCAAGGACCTTCTTGATTTCCTCTGCAACTTGGGCAGCACTTCTATTACGCTGGTTTTTTTCGCTCAGCATTACAGTTAGTTTTGCGGTGTTTACGGAGGCACCCCGTGCCGTTGAAAGGACATCATCTGCCCAAGAACCCACTAAAGATGCAATACTGGTAACCTCTGGAATGCTACGGATTTGCTCCTCCACCTGTGTGACAAGACTGTTGGTCTCATCTAGCGTTATTCCCGGTGGGAGCTCCATATTCACCATGAGCATACTCTGATCCATGGGGGGCAAAAACTCAACGTCAAAACGCAGCAGGGTTACTGCACTACAAACAAGCAATACGATGGCCAGCCCGATAATCAAAGGCTTATGGTTCACTGCCCATTCCAAGCCAGTTCGATATAGCCCATCTAGTTCTGCAAACCTACTCCGCTCAAACTGGATAGTTTTTGCCCGTCCGAAGATCTTAGATGCTAGCATTGGAATAGCAGTAAGGGCGACCAATAAGGATGCAACAAGGGCATAGGAAATTGTGATCCCCAGTTCCTTAAAGATCTCACCGGCTATGCCGCCCAAAAAGACTACGGGGATAAACACCGCCAACGTAGTTATGGTAGAGGCGGTAATGGCAGAAGCCACTTGATTCGTTCCCTGGATTACTGCTTCCTTTACCTTTTTGCCTTGTTGTAATTGCCGATAAATGCTTTCTAACACAACTATCGCGTTATCTACTAACATTCCAACCCCAAGGGCTAAGCCGCCCAGGGTCATTAGGTTCAAAGTTAATCCAGATAAGTACATGAGGAAAAAAGTAATCATAATCGAGAGGGGAATCGCCACCATAATACAGGCGATACTAGCAATACTCTGCAGAAAGGCAAAAAGAACAATTACTGCTAAAATAGCTCCTACTACCATTGTAGAACTAAGCCAGGAGATAGAGTCCCTAACGAAAAGCGACTGATCCTGTAGCGTAAAGAATTCCAGTTGGTGCGGAGATGTTTGTTTAATCCGTGCTAAAGTAGCATTGATCTCATCGGCTACCTGCACCGTGTTTTTCCCTGGCTGTTTATAAATACTCAACATAATAGCTGGTTTATCGTCAACACGACTATAACCTGTGACAGGTTTATACGCAACACCGACCTCGGCGATATGGTGTAAACGAAGCATTTTGGGGACCAAGGCTCCAAGGCCTTGGTTAAGCAAAGGATCTGCTTCTTGTTCCCCAATAATCATGTTTCGCAAGTCATCAATAGTCCTGTAATTGTTTCCCACCTTTGCCAAATAGCGGGTATCATCTTTTTCCACGGCACCAATGGGTAGAACAACATTTTGGGCCTGTAGGAGTAGCTTCAATTGGTCTGTGGTCAGCCCGTACTGCTGAAGTTTTTCCTGATTGTACTTAATGTAGATCTCTTCTTTGGCACCACCAGTTGCCGTTACACTTGCTACTCCCGGTATTCGCTCTAAAGCAGGGAGAAAGTCGTCAACAACGGCAGTAAGCTCCCCAGACTCTAAAGCCCCACTAACGCCCACCAACATCAATGGGGTTTGGTTTGGATCGACTAACATGATTAAAGGTGCCGAACTATTCGTGGGCAACTGGTAAGACAAACGATCTAAGCTGATCCGTACCTGATCCACCATTTTATCCAAGTCTGTGCCCCAATTGAACTGTGCCATGACCAAGGATACATTTTCTGTGCTGATTGATTCTAGTTTCCTTACATTAGGAATTGTGGACATGGCTTGTTCGATGGGAGTTGTGACCTCCTTTTCAACCGTTTCCGGGTTAGCCAGGGGGTAAAGGGTGGCAATTGTCATCATCGGTATGTTCAAATCAGGCAGAAGTTCTAAACCTAAGCGATCAAGACCGATTCCGCCGAAGATCAAGGCAGCGATAATGAGCATTGTCATTGTTACAGTACGCGAAACAGCAAAAGAAGGCAGTCTCATTAATATCCCTCGTATTTCCTATCGTTGTGTTACCTCTGCTTCCAGTGGTATGAAAAACAAATCTGCATCCTGAATATTTGGATTTATTTCCATCTCCAAGACGACCCCCCGGAGCAATAACTTTTCTTCAAGATTGTACAAATGCACTTGCTTGATCAACGAAGTCTCAGGGTCCAGCCAGAACTTTTGAACTCCCAAATCATCATATTGCTGTGTTCGGTTGTGGACCACATAGTATTGCTTGTCAGTTAATAGGTCAGTCATTTGATTAACCTTGAGAACGTCTTCTTTCTTAGGGGGTGTTAACAGACTATCTAAAGATAAACCAACATTATCCTTTGCCGCCCGGGATAATGATTCCACAAACAGTCGATCCGTTACCGGTTGATACCGCTTGATCGTATCTTTACTCTTATCAATGAGAATAAAATAGTCGGCCCATTCCATGGGCTCAAGATATGTTAACCGCAATACATCCGGCCGGCGATATAATACCTCTCCGATGATGTAATCAGAGACAGCTTCCCCGGAAGAATTAGGGTCCATGATCTCTATGCGGACAACTATCCTCAGTTCCTTTATTTCGGTGTATGTGGTTATTACTTTATCTAACAACTGGGATGAATCAATGGTACATGGTTCTTCAGTACCACCAATAAATGGCGACGCGGCCCCAGTTGTTAAAGTCAACATTAAACATAGGGCAAAAGCTATAGAACAAGTTAACCGAAATAGCCTCAACAGTGTGTCCTCCCTCGGTGTTACATCTTAATCATCACAACATTCGTCGCTTCAGCCGGGATTTCCTTCCGTTAACGCCATATTCATCGGGGGAAAGCTTGGGTACATGCATGGATTGGTTGCAACCAGATCATACTATTTATTAGTCACCCTAGGAAGGTTGGCGAAAACAGCCATGCTTGACTTATTCTGGAGGAAAATCCATGATCCGAGACTTCTAGCCTTAATGCTAATTAGTATCTGCGTGTTAATCGGTGTACTCCAACAGTTTTCCGGGGAAGGGCCAAAGATCTCAGAGGATGAGGAAAGGCTACCAATTGAAGAGGCGGACCTATTGTTATTGATTCGACTTGTGCATGCCGAGGCACGGGCTGAGCCCTATTCGGGCCAGGTAGCCGTAGCTGCTGTAGTACTAAATCGGTTGTTAAGTCCCCTATTTCCGGATACGATACCCGGTGTAATCTATCAGCCTGGGGCTTTTACCGTTGTAACCAATGGGCAAATCAATCTTGAGCCTAATGAGGAAGCAAAAAGGGCAGCGATTGATGCTATCAGTGGGTGGGACCCCTCCGAAGGAGCTGTATACTTTTATAACCCGCAAATCGCTCGGAGCCCTTGGCTGGAGACTAGACCGAAGACTAAGATCATCGGGCAACATGTGTTTACGAAATAGCAGGGGGGAGGCCTTTGCATAAAACTAGATTAATTGCCCTTTTAAGTATTGGGTTGTTACTGTGGGGAGGCTATCAATATTTTACAGGGCGACAGAGAGAACAGGGGATCGAAAACCACTATTACTGTGCTTTTTATGAGTTATCGGGGCACTTGGCAGAGATAGAAAATGAGCTAGGCAAAGCCATGGTATCCGTTGATCCAGCAAACCAGGCCAATTACTTACTTAATGCCCACTACCATGCCTTAGCTGCCCGGTTGCATCTTGAGGAACTTCCCATTCTACCTTTGGACTTGTCCAAGACCATCCTTTTTCTCCGTTCCTTAGCTGAGTACACCCGACAGACGGTATTGGACAGTAAGCAGAATAACACTTCGGAACCAGAGGAAATGGCCGACTTTATGAACTACCTGACTGTTATTAATGCTGAGCTAGACAAAGCTCGGCTTACGGTCCAAAATAGCAGTGTGACAATTCCTTGGGTGAGCGGTTTTGCTACCGCGATTGAGGATGCCCAAAAAGGTCATCCCGCAGCCTACAGTTTGGTTGCCATAGAAGAGATACTACAAGTACGACCATTATCAGCGGAGGCACAGACTACTTCCGAGGTATCCATAGACAAGGATACGGCCCGCCGTGCAGCCGTTCATTTTCTCACTCGTCGGCGTCTAAAAGAGCACTTGATTACAGTAACAGAAGGTGATGAGGACTTTGGTCAAACCTATACCGTGGAGATAGTCCCCGCCCTTGGTACTACTGGGGAGCGGATTACTGTGGCAGTCACTAAAAGTAGGGGAGACATTCTGTGGATGCTCAGTGACTTTGTTCCCAAGAAGGCTAATCTCTCCATCGAGGAAGCTTTAGATGTCGGTCAAGCCTTCCTCCAAAGAAATGGATTGGTAGATATGGTGAATGTTTCAGTAGATCATGTATCGGCAAATTACTTGATCGCAAGCTTTTCCCCTTTAAGAGCAGGTGCCATCAGCTCTGAAGAACAGGTGAAACTACGTATTGAACTAGAACAAGGACTTGTAATCGGTTATGATGCCAGTGCGTATTTGAATGCGTCCAAGGACGAGATAGCTACAACCAAGGCACTTCTTAGCGTTGATGCAGCCTTAGGACTTCTACATTCCGATTTCACCACGGAGGAATACAAAAAGGTATTGGTTTCGGTTGGCGGTGTTCAAAGAATTGCCTATGAGTTTGCCGGTACTATGAATAACCAGCGATACTTAGTATACATTGATGCTAAGACAGGGAAAGAATTAGAGGTTAAGCGCATCAGGCAAGGTTCATCTCGTTAATTTGTGTGGCGACGACTGAAACGGTATCATGTTTTCGTTGAATCCGACCAACAACGATCAATGCTGGACACAAGAAGATCAGTTCTCCATATTTTTGATAGACATCATCGAAGATGACCACATCAACAAGACCAAACTCGTCTTCGAGGGTTAGAAAAACCACAGTCTTTCCGCTTTTTGTCGGGGGACGATGGGGTTTGATCACTATTCCCCCGGCCTTGACCCATTTTCCTTCGGTCTGATGCTGCAATTCCCTACTGGTAGCAACTCCCTCTTCCTGTAATCTAGAACGGAGGGGAGTCAAAATATGTCCTGTGGGGCTGAAACCTAAGACTTTATACTCATGGTAGATTCTTTGATTCAGAGGAAAGTCATCCATTTCACCTATGATCTTCCTTGGAGTTCCTACTTTTAGGATGTCCGGAATTTGCCAAAGGAGTCTGCGTCTATTAGGGGATAATTGATCAAAAGCCCCTGCAAGAATAAGGTTTTCTAAGGTATTCCTTGAAACAGATACCCTCCTTTGGAAGTCTAATACCGATGTGAAAGGACTAACTTGCCGGTTTTTTTCTATCAGTGATAGTTCCTTGGTGGAAATTCCTTTGACTTGTTTTAAAGCTACCCTAATGTTGTTATCCCAAACGGTATATCCACTTTGGCTTTTGTTGATATTTACCCCAAGAATTTGTATACCCCTACTTTGGGCAAGAACACACAGGGTATGGGATGGGTAATAGCCCATTGGTTGATTATTCAGCATTGCGGCCAAGTAGTAGGCCGGATAATGACAAAGTAAATAGGCACTACGATAGGCAGTATCGGCGAAGGAAGCAGCATGTGCTTCGCAAAAACCATAGCCTGCATATCCTGCAATATACGAGAATATAGTCTTGGCATTCTCGTAAGAAACGCCATTCTTAGTGGCCTTTTCCACAAAGTGGGTCCCCAGTTCCTGCATTTCCCTCTCCGACCGGTAATGGGTCATTGTTCGCCTTAACCGATCCGCCTCCCCCGGTGTAAAGCCAGCGATTTCTACTGCAATTTCAATTACCTGTTCTTGAAATAGAACAATGCCATAAGTTTTAGCTAAGATATCCCTTAGTTTTGGATGCAAATAGGTGATGGGACTTCTACCATGACGGCGCTCAATGAAAGGTTCAACCATATCCCCACTGATTGGACCGGGCCGAATCAAAGCGACGCTAGCGACAAGATCTTCAAAGGAATCTGGAAGCAACCTTGGTTGAAGTGCCCGTTGAGCAGGACTTTCTAGTTGAAAAACCCCCACTGTATTACCGGATCTAAGAAGACTATATGTTGCAGGATCATCATGGGGAATAGCATCGTAATCAATGTTTATCTTTTCATCGTGGGCGAGGTGAATCGTATCTTCCACAACGCTTAAAGTACGTAGGGGCAAAAGATCAATTTTAATTAAACCTAGATCCTCGATGTCATTTTTGTCAAATTGGATGATCTGTTCTCCCTTAGCTGCCTGCTGTAAGGGACTAAGTTGGTATAAAGGTACATCGGCAATGACAACACCGCCCAAATGGGTGCCCATGTGTCGAGGAAATCCGGCAGCCTGTGCACATAATTTGAACAACATATCGAATTTACCAAAATCAATATTGCTTTCTCTCAGTTCGGGTATCCTAGTAAGGGTATGCTCTATTCCATCGGCGGGGATATAGGGCATTCTCTTTGTTAGTTCATCGATTTCTTCTGGAAGATATCCGAGGACTTTGCCGAAGTCTCTAATAGCCATACGCGCCAGATATGTAGCAAAGGTACAGACCGAAGCGGTATGTACTTTTCCGTATTTTCCCTTGACATAGGCGACTACGACATCCTTAAAACGGGCATCAAAATCCAAATCAATATCTGGCTTTTCAGCCCGCTCTAGTGAGAGAAAACGCTCAAATAAAAGGCCACGGCTAATGGGATCTACATTGGTGAACCCTAAGCAATAGGCCACTGCACTATCGGCTGCAGAGCCTCTTCCCGAAAAGCGGATTTGCTTTTGGCGCGCATAGCAGACAATATCCCAAACGATCAAGAAATAATCGGCAACCTGTAGTTTACCGATTACCATTAACTCATGCTCAAGCCGTCGTCTAATTTCCCCCGTCACTTTATCGTACCGTTTCCTGGCACCTTGGAACGTTAAGGAACGAAGGAGTTCCAAAGATTTTCCACCGGATTGATATGTCGGTAAATGATTTACTCCTAATTCTAGGGCTGCTTCACATTGGGAGGCGATCTTAATGGTATTGGCTAAAGCCTGTGGGTATTCTTTAAATAACCTTTGCATTTGTTCCGCTGACTTTAGGTAGTTTTCGGCATTAAAGCGGCGGAGCTTACTTATGGTCTCAAGGTTACTCTTGTTTCGTACACAGGTTAACACATCATGTAAGGCGAAAGCGTCCTTCGCTGCAAAATGGACATTATTAGTGGCTACGATGGGTATATTTACCTTCTCTGCAAGCTCTACCAGGATCTTGTTTAACTTTTTACTACCAGGCACTAATAAATTCTGCAGCTCGATAAAAAACCGTTCCGGACCAAATATGCGGGTAATTCTCCTTGCTGCCTCTTCAGCATCCCGGTATTGATGGTCTAAAAGTAACCGGGGAATTAAGCCCTGGGTGCACCCAGATAAGCAAATGAGGTGTTGGTTAAATTTAATCAAATCCTGCCAAGACAAACGGACCTGTTTTCGATCGCTGTTTAGATGAGCCGAGGTAAGAAGTCGGCATAGGTTTTCGTACCCCTTGGAGTTTTTAGCCAGTAGAATCAAATGGGAGTCATCTTCCATGGTTACTTCGGCCCCTTGGATTGGCCTAATTTTATATTCCTTAGCCAAACGATGGAATTGCACTGCTGCACTTACGTTATTGTGGTCTGTAACTGCTATGGCAGGCATTCCAAAGGAACCGGCGCAGCTTAGTAGACTGTCCAAAGTAGATGCACCGTCCAAAAAGGAGTAGGGGCTGTGTACATGTAGGTGTATAAACATAACAAGATACCTCAATCATAAAGCCGATACAAAAACCACTGGTTGTTGGGGAGTTCTCTATAAATCTCACAAAGGGTGCCATCGGCTAACTCAACTAGATAAAAGACTCTTTCTGGTTCTTCTTTCCACCAGCGGCCTCGATACACCCAAGCCTCCTGAATACTAGTGATTAAATGAGAAGTTCCCTTCCATAGAATGCGGAAAGGCCTATTTTTAAAAATGATCTCTTGCTTTAGTATTTTACTCATGACGATAAAAAGACAACATCTGTTCGTAACGATCCAGCTGTATTTGAGAAGCTAGGTAGGTTTTGGTGTCGGCAAACCTGTAGCGAAGATTGGACAGGATTTTATTCAAACCCTGGCATATTGTTGTTGGTCTTTCGAACAAACTTAACTGCTGTAAAGATACTGGAACTGGTTCTATTGCCGTTAGTTTGAGAGAAGTAAGAGGTGTAGATATGGTTAAAGTATTTAGCATAGACTGGGCCAAAAACCAAAGTTTTAACAGCTCATTGCTTGGCGAAGAAAGTTTACGTTCCGTTGCTAGCTTTTGACCATCATCTGTTGTCAGTGCTAGTCGGCAAAGAGTAGCGGCCTTTCCTGTCTGCCTTAATTCATTGGACAGGGAAGTGCAGCAATCCATTAATACCATAGATAAGGCCCCTTGATTAAAAACATGATCTAATGACTTTTCAATCACGATACTGCAAGGAGGATAATTTGGTTCTACCTTGCTGTGATCAATTCCCCGGGCACTTTGGTAAACCAAGGTGCCGTCGGTGCCTAACCGATAAATCAATTGTTGTTGTGTAATACTTAAAACATCTGCAACGCGAAATAACCCCAATTTATTTAACTGCTCCTGCAAAGAGGGTCCGAGGTTTAAATATTCAATCGGCAAATTAGCTAAAAACACTTGTTCTTTATTGGCGAACAAATGAGCGCATGGTTTTAGTTTGTGAAGTCGTAACACTTTTGTTAAGTTAACAGAAAAGGGAATAATGGCTTTAGGAGCAAGAACAGCAGCCTTAGCCAGCAATTTAGTAGTGGCAATTCCGATAGAATGCTCTCCATAGATATTCTGATCGATTTGTCTCAAAAGAGAAGGCAATGACCCGCACCCCGACAGATCTATAAACGCTGCAGCATCCGTGACAAGTTCAATCTGTGGGGTAAAGGAACAGAAAACATCCCATGCTTTAGTATTTAATCTACCGTTTGTTCCTTGAACATAGGCAATTAATCTCATATCTTCCCACCCCGAAAGCATGTTTGGCAAACATATGTTCTTATAAATAAGTATAGTAACCTTTCGAGGGGATGTCAATTGAATCTGTTTGGAGGTTATTGCCAGATACAGTTAGGAAGTCTCTAGCCGTAAACCGTCATACCCAAGGTAGCAGTTGGGCGGCAGTTCCCTTTGTACTTGTTCGTGATCAAAGTCATGACATATGTGGGTAAAATATGTGCGGTTGGGTTTTAATTTAGCAATTACTTTTAATGCTTGGTTGAGGTTGAAGTGGGTTGGATGAGGGCGGTACCTCAAAACTCCGAGGATGAGAATATCTAGATCCTTCAATAGCTTTTCGCTTTGTTCGGGGATTTTGCTACAGTCGGTAATGTAGGCTACATTTCCAAACCGGTAACCGTAAATACCCAATTGTCCGTGATAGATTGGGATGGGTTGAAAAGTTAAACCGTGAATAACTGTGGGTACGGGTTGAATAATCTGAGGGGTTACCAATGGTTTTTTACTTCCCTCTTGGGTTTTGCGAAACACATAAGCAAAACATTGGCGTAATTCCTCTATTGTCTCTGCATTGCCGTAAACGGGAATGGGCTTACTACCATTATTGTTGAACCTGCGCAAATCATCAAAGCCAAAGACATGATCTGCATGGAAATGGGTATAAAGCACCGCATCAACGCTAGTGATATTAAACCTTAAGGCCTGAAGACGTAGTTCCGTCGCAGTATCGATGAGAATATTGGTATCGCCTTGGGTAAGCAAAATAGAAGAGCGGTTTCGTTTGTTTTTTGGATCCGAGGATTGACAGACGCCGCAGTTACAGCCAATGACCGGTATCCCATGGGAAGTACCTGTTCCTAAAAACAAGATCTCAAGCATCACAGTACCTCCAACACTTTTTGCAAAAACTACAAAAGCAGGAATCTGTTGTTGAAACTAGAATACACTATAGACCACATTGTATTATGTTTTTCATAACTTGGCAATTAAGGTGGCGCCTTAGGATGAAAAAGATATATGCAGCTTGGCGAAAGCCTAGTGAAGAGAAGTCTACCCTACAAGAAGCAGTAGAAATCCTTGTTTTAGCCAGTATTTTGGCCTTTTTTTTCATGACCTTTATTGCTCGGGCATTTACAATTGATGGTCCTTCCATGTTGCCTACTTTGACTGATGGCGAAAGATTACTTATTGATAAAGTCACTTACCGGTTCCGCCCACCAAAAAGGGGAGAAATTGTAGTTTTCAAATACCCTGCTTCCCCCAAACACTACTTTATTAAAAGAGTGGTGGCATTACCCGGCGATGTTGTCGCGATTAAACATGGCAAGCTGTTGCTTAATGGCAATCCTGTTGATGAGCCATACATAAATCAACAAATGTGGGATGAGCTTGACCCGGTGGAAGTTCCCGAGGATTCTTTTTTTGTACTAGGAGATAATCGAAACAATAGCAAAGATAGTCGTTCAAAAGATGTAGGATTTGTACCCCGCGATCTTATTATTGGTAGGGCTATTTGGCGATACTGGCCCCTTGGCAAGCTAAGTGTGATCTCCATCCCCGGGGTCTTTGCGGCTTTAGAGTAAATACGAGGACAAGCTGAATTTGAACAGTAAGATATGTTGTGATATAATCTACTTGTAGCCACAGCCTAGGCTTTTTTTGCCTTCCGCCGTAATAGCATTGATTGCCAAACTGTGTATGTAGTGTATCCATCCATGGTGTTTTTGCACCCAAAAAGAGACAGATATTGCGCTTATACCCATAAATTGTTATCATAAACTGAGAGCCAACAATGAAGGAGCTGTGGGTTTTCAAACGATGAATAGATTTGCGCAGATGAACCAAATACTAGAAAGTGGAGTTATAGCTGTTATGCGTGGGATGTGTGTAGAACGGGTTTCCCAAGTAGCCCATGCACTAACAACAGCCGGAGTGAAGGTATTAGAGATTACGGCAGATAGTCCGGGTATTTTGCACATGGTTGAACAATTGCGGAACAGTAACGATAGTGGAGCTGTAATCGGCGTTGGCACAGTGCTTGATG
The DNA here is from genome assembly GCA_023230925.1 of Limnochordia bacterium. Lineage (NCBI taxonomy): Bacteria > Bacillati > Bacillota > Limnochordia > Limnochordia bacterium. The sequence goes on along the minus strand of JALNWK010000012.1, from coordinate 26,196 downwards.
CCCAGACAGCTCGGAATGCCATTATGGCTGGTGCGGATTTTATATTTACTCCTACATTGGATCTAGAAGTGATCGAGGTAGCAAATACCTATGATAAGTTGGTGATTCCGGGGGTTATGACACCTACGGAGATGCTTGCAGCCTACAAAGCTGGTGCACTGATTGTAAAGGTATTTCCAGCTGATACTCTAGGACCCGAGTATATTAAATCTGTAAAAGGGCCGCTGCCTCAGATACCAATGGTACCCACTGGCGGGATTACCTTAGAGAATGCATCAGAGTTTATCAAAGCCGGCGCAGCGGCGGTAGGAGTAGGCGGTTCGTTATTAGATAAGAAGGCAATAGAATCAGGCAATTACCAAGTGATTACCGAACGGGCTCAGCAGTTTATTGAAGTAATTACTCAAGCGAGAACCGGTGGATAGCAACTATCCGAATACCAAGCAGCCGGTTTCTGTACTTGAAGCCGGCTGCTTTTTTATATATTGCTGATCTTGGAATAGCGTTTGGGAAAGGCGCGCTTTTTAGACCCGGTCGGGCATACGTGTATCCTATTATGAAAGGAGTTAAGACTGTGGAGCTTAATAGGGATGAAGTAGAAGGTCGGATTATTGACCTATTTAATACATTGCAGATGGAGTGGGGTGAAGATACAGAAGTCTATCGCAACTGTTTGGCCCAACTGGAAGACACTGCTCTTTTCCCGGGTAACCTGAAGATATTTCTGCGGCTGTTGGCTGACCAAACCATCGAGATTCGATCCCATTTTTACGAAGTCATCCTAATACGCAGACGCAATGCGGTGGGATCACTTCGTGCCATCGAAAAGCATCTAAAGTGGAGTATGGCGCAGGATAGAAAAACGACCCGGGCAGCACTGCGGGGAGTACAGGACCCAAAGGCTCTCACAGCCTTTTTCCGAATTGTATCCTTTACGGATCATACCGTCCTTGCCCGTGAACTGATCGCCCATATTCGTCAGTTTCCGCCCGAGGTGCTCAAAGAGCCAATCTTACATGCGTTAAAGCAGCCGGATGAGAGCCTCCAAGTTTTTGCGCTGCATCTTTGCCGCCGCTTAAAGTATGAGCCGCTATTGCCAAGATTGCTTAAGTTTTATCTCCAAGCGGAAGATAAAGGTGCCGAACGGTTGAGTCATATGGCGCGAAGAGCCATTCTAGAGACATTAAACGAAGACTCAGTACCCTTGGTTACCGGCTGGATGCGGGATGCCGATGCAAAAATGCGGGTCTTGGGAGTAAAGGCGAGTCTACACCTACGTTCGAGGAGAACCGTTGGGGACCTGGTACGGTTGGTGCTAGTCGATCATCATACCCGTACGGAAGCAGCCACAGTCCTCCTCAACTTTGCTAACCATGGGTTGATCGATTTTGATCCGGCATCTGCGAGCAGTGAAGAAGTAGCTCAAGTGATTACAAAGGCTAAGCGAGAACCCTTGCTCAAACTTCTCACATTGTTCTTACAGGATGATAATCCAGTAATCAGGGAGATTGCTCTGTATTTTCTATGCTTGATGCCCAATTTAGAGTCAGATATCGTCCAACGGGTGCAGAACATGGCAAATGGAGATCAAGTCGCTGCGGCGCGTATTGCAGCTCTCCGCTTGTTAAAAGTGTGTGGTAAGGACGTTGTATACCCAATCTTGACAGATATTCTGACCGATCCAACCCGGGGGTTGCTCCAGAAGGAAATCCTGAAAGCAGCTGAGAATATCTTTGAAGAGATTGTGCCACCGGAAAACCTCGAAGAGGCATGGGAAGAAATTGAACAACGGCGGAGAAAAAGAGAACAGGTCCGTTCTCGATTTGAGATGGATGCAGAATCGTGGCGGGTGGAATTAGATTAATAAAGTAACCTTATGCTAAAGGAAAGTCAACCCAAACGTCGAAAACATTAGTGTACTACGTAATAATTCGCCTATCTATGATAGGGGGCCCTATAGATAAGGGAACAGGATTAGGCTATGGATCTTTCTGGATGCATTTGGTACTTCGGAGCTATGAACCTGTGGTATTATTTGGTCACTGATTTAACCTGGGGGAGCTAGTAGTGAAACCGGCCGAAGGTATTATTTCGGTCGGTTTATTTTTTTTATTTGGGGTGTCTTTATGCGGTCTTCACAAAGATTAGGTGACTTACTGCTTGAGCAAAAACTAGTGACTAAGGACCAGCTCAAACAGGCTCTTCAAAAACAACGAGATAGCGGTAAACGATTGGGAGAGGCCTTAGTGGAACTCGGCTGCCTTGCGGAAGAACAGCTTGCCTTAGAATTATCTCGGCAAAGCGGTTTGCCCATAGCAAATTTACATGAAGAACCCCTTGATCCTAGCTTGTTGTCCCTGTTGCCAGAGCAGTTTATCAAAAGGTATAAGGTGCTACCAATTAAGATAGAAGGTCGTTCGTTGTACTTAGCGATGGCGGATCCCTTTGATGTACAAGTTTTAGATGATGTTAGAAGGCTTACCGGTTTAGAGGTAAAACCCCGACTGAGTACCCCCTCAGATATTATTTCCGTCTATCAACGTCGCATAGATCTACAATGCTCTGCGGATCAAGTCATTGGGGAACTATGCGAAGATGAGGGTGGTGACCTATTATTGGCCGAGGATATGTCCGATGGGGAAGTGGGCGATGTTCCCGGTGTCAAAATGGTCAACCTAATTATCTACCAAGCGGCAAGTAGCAATGCTAGTGATGTCCATCTCCAACCGGAGGAGTCGGAAGTAGTGGTTCGTTTCCGTATTGATGGTGTGCTACACAATGTGATGACCATACCCAAACGACTACATCCGGATCTTGTCTCTAGACTTAAGGTCATGGCCAATTTAGATATTACAAACAGGCGGCGTCCCCAGGACGGGAGACTGCGGGCGGTTATTGAGGGTAGGAAAATCGATATTCGTTTATCTACCTTGCCTACGGTAAATGGGGAAAAGGTAGTACTACGTTTGCCGAATCGTAATCTTGCTGCAGTTGCACTGGAGCAAATTGGCTTTCTGGAGGAGTCCACCCACAAGATTAATCAAATGTTGCGTCAATCCCAGGGACTAATTCTAGTTACCGGGCCTACAGGAAGCGGGAAGACGACAACTTTATATTCCTTTATTCGCCGCTTGAATGTACCGGATGTAAATATTGTTACGGTAGAGGATCCTGTTGAACATCGGATGGCAGGAATCTCCCAGGTACAGGTACAAAGAAGGGGTGGTATTGTTTTTGCCGAAGGGTTAAGAGCTGTGCTAAGACAAGATCCGGATATTGTGATGGTAGGAGAGATTCGTGATGGGGAAACCGCCAGTGTCGCGGTCCGGGCATCGTTAACCGGCCACTTAGTCTTATCTACGTTACATACAAACGATGCAGCCCAAACTGTTGTACGTCTTCTTGACCTGGGTATAGAACCATATCTTCTTTCTGCTACCTTAATCGGCGTAGTATCGCAGCGGTTGGTGCGCAAGCTTTGTAATCGATGTAAGAAGAGGGTTGAACAATTAGAACCGGCAGAAAAGCTCTTCCTTGGTGTTGACGCTGCTTCTGTGTATCGTGCTGTGGGCTGTCCCGCCTGTAATGGTACGGGGTTTTCTGGTCGAATACCCCTGGAGGAAGTCTTAATCATGACCAAAGAGATCCGTCAACAGATCAAAAGTGGTCTAGATGAAGCAGTGGTGTGGGAATTGGCGAAGGCCCAGGGCATGAAGACCATCAAGGAAAATGCCATAGAACGAATACTAAAGGGAGATACCACTGTCTTGGAGGCTGCCCGTGCCATCTATTCCTTAGATAGTGAGCTTGAGTTTGCGGAGGAAATCTAAGTGAACATGATCAACAGATTACTATATAAAGCTGTCCAAGCTGGTGCTTCGGACCTACATTTGACTGTAGGGTTGCCCCCTTGTATACGGGTTAATGGAAGATTACATACGATGAATGATGAACCAATCATGGCAGCCTGTCATACGTTGGCAATTGCCGAGCAGGTTCTTACCAAGGAGCAGAAAGAACGCTTTGAAAATAAAGGGGAGATGGACCTCTCCTACGGGATCCCTGAGTTGGGTCGTTTTCGCGTTAACGTCTATCGACAACGGAATTCAGTGGCCATAGCGATCCGGGTGATTCCTCCTCAGGTAATTCCCTTGGACCAGCTCGGGCTGCCCAGTGTGGTTAGGGAACTATGTAGCAAAAAGGATGGCTTGATTCTGGTGACTGGTCCCGCGGGTAGCGGTAAATCCACTACTTTAGCGGCAATGATCGATGAAATTAATCACCAACGACGGGGTGTGGTCTTGACCTTAGAAGACCCTATCGAGTTCTTACATACCCATGGTAGGTGTGTGATTAACCAACGGGAGGTGGGTAGCGATACTCGTTCCTTTGCGGATGGACTTCGTTCCGCCCTCCGCAGTGATCCTGACGTAATTTTAGTCGGGGAGATGCGGGATGCTGAGACCATGGCCATTGCTGTGCAAGCGGCCGAAACAGGTCATTTGGTGCTCTCAACCCTACATACCCGCAGTAGTGTTCAAACCATCGATCGAATTGTCGATGCCTTTCCGCCCCATGGACAGCAGCAGATTCGGGTGCAACTGGCATCATCAATAGAAGCAGTTATTTCTCAACGACTCTTACCCCGTAGGGACGGACAAGGACGAGTGTTAGCCACAGAGGTTATGATTGGAACCCCAGCGGTCAGGAATCTAATTAGGGAGGGAAAGACCCATCAGTTAGAAGGAATCATTGAGACAAGTGCTCGTTTCGGCATGCATACTATGCGTAGTGATCTCAAAAATCTGTTGGATCGTGGAGTGATTGCTCCTGAAGAGATCATTGAGTTAGGTGAGCGACTCGATGCCTAGGTCCTTTAACTATAAAGTACGCAACATCCATGGTCAGATCTCCATTGGTACTATCGAGGCTGAAGATCGCATTACGGCGGCCAAATCCCTTAAAACAGAGGGAAACTACATAATAGAATTGAAAGAAGAGCCGATAAAAAAATCCTTTCTGCACAGGGAATTGGGTGGACCTAGAAGGCTAAAGATAAAGGCCTTGTCCTTGTTTTGTCGACAGTTTGCCGTTTTGGTTAGGACAGGGGTACCCATGGTGAACACCTTAGATCTTCTTGCTAGTCAGTCCATGGAAAAGGAACTTAAAGAGACCTTAACCCGGGCCCGGCGGGCGGTAAGTGGTGGCTCGAGTTTGGCTGATGCCTTTCGTGATGAGCGGATTTTTCCTCCGATTTTCGTGAATATGATCGAAACCGGGGAGGTGGCAGGGACTTTAGATGAAGTACTAGAAAACATGTCCCGATATTTTGAAAGCCAGAACAAAATGCGCAACCAGCTTCAGCAGGCATTGATGTATCCCACAGTGGTCTCTATTTTTGCAGTGGTGATGATCTTTATTGTGCTTTTTGTGGTTCTACCAAGGTTTGCCTCGATTTATGCCGGGTTCGGAGTTTCCTTACCGGCATTGACCCAATTTATCCTGGATCTGCGGGATTGGCTGATGAGGTGGTGGTTCGCTCTCCTAGCTGGTTTGGCCGGCTTAGTGCTTGCAATCAGACAGTACTCCAGAACTCCCAAGGGCAAGCTAAAGCTACACGGTTGGCTTTTGCGGGTCCCTATTATCGGGTCTATGCTGTCCCGGATGATTTTCAGTCGTTTTTGTAGGACCCTTGGACTAATGATTAACAGTGGTGTTCCAATGGTTAGTTCCCTAGAAGCGAGCCTTAAGGTAATCGAGAATGAGGCAGTTGCCCAAGATGTGAGAAGGGCTAAGCAAGGAGTAGAAAGGGGACAGGGCATTGCGATTCCCTTGCGCCAGGCTACCACTTTTCCCCCCCTGCTGAAACAAATGATCGAGATAGGTGAGGAGAGTGGCTCCCTTGGTGAGGTTTTAGGACATGTTGCCGAGTTTTACGAAGAGGAGTTAGAGCATATGGCCACCAATATCTCGGCCATGATTGAACCGATTATGTTGGCAGTGATGGCGGTGGTGGTAGCGATTATCGCGATGTCCATTGTCTTACCCATGTTTCAGATTACATCAGCAATCTCCTAGGAGGCATTATGAATATGCTGCGAACAGCAGTGGGTTTGGATATCGGTCATTCATATCTGAAACTAGTCCAATTGCAGAAAAAACGGCGTGGACCGATAGAGGTAGTTTGCTGTGATGTGCAATCGACACCCCCAGGTTGCCTGGAAGCCGGTGTGGTTGTTGATCCACAGACTTTGGAAGGAGCGATTGCGGAGCTTTTTGAGAAAAACAGGGCAAAGCGGGACTGTGTGTGCATAGCCATAAGTGGTGCCGGGCTGGATCTACGCCAACTCGAGTTACCGGTAATGGTCAGAAATGAGTTGAAGCAGGCGATCGCTTGGGAATTAAAGGAGTTAATTATCTATGAGAGCACTCCCCTTGAAGATATCTTCTTCGATTTTCATCTCCTTACCAAGGGCAAATCAGGGGAGCTGGCCAGAATACTAGTGGTATCTGCAAGTAAATCACAGATTTATGGGTATATCGATGTATGTAAGGGTGCTGGTCTATCATTGGAAATCATCGATATGGGTTTGCTATCCCTACCCCACATATTCCCAAGGACTACCCCTTTGTGCCATATTATTTTGGGTGCGCGGTCCATCCAGATCTTAATTCGCAATGCCAATGGGCATCGATTAGGGCGCCTAATCCCTGTAGGTTGTGAGAACCTAGTTGACGCTCTAGCAAAGGATGAGGGTCTTTCCCAGGAGCAAGCCAGGCATACGTTATCCAATGACGGATTGGATTATCAAGGGGTTTATGGCGAGGAAATGAAAAAAACGACCTCCCAAATGGTTACCGGTATTATGCAAAGTCTGGAATATGAACGTATTCAACAAAGACTTAATTCCATCGGTGATGTGGCGGAGGAAGTTTTCATTTGTGGCGGAGGGGCCCTCTTTCCTCACATGGCAGCTCTATTAGAGGATGCACTACATCTGCCAGTAAGAATCCTTGATCCCTATGCTGAGCTTTCCATAGATAAACCAGTTCTAGTTGAAGAGTGGGGCCCGATGCTAGTACCTGCCTTTGCATTGGCCTATCGGGGGTTGAAGGAAAGATGACGTTTTCGAATAATTTGCTTCCAGACTATGAACGAGTCTCCCGTCGACCAAAGGTTAACTGGATCAAGATCCTTGTTTTTGTTTCCCTTCCCTTAGTCATATGGATGGGGGCATATAATCTATTAATTGGTAAGAACATCGGGACCATGAAATCAAGGCTAGATACGGCTATGAGTCAGTCCCGTCAGTTAGATTCAAGCAATCAGGAACTAAGCAGCTTGCGTGACCAACGGGAAGAACTACAAAATACGATAGCCACTCTAAGTGGGCTATTATCTAGTGAACAAACCATAGATCCTACAGAAATGGAACACATACTTCATCAGGTATCGCAGGTGAGACCTGTGGGTATCTGGATTCAAAACGTATCGTTTGTCCCAGAACGATTACTTATTGAAGGTATATCCTCTAATTTTGAAAGTGCCATGTCCTTTGGGCAAAGTCTAGGTGCAGCATTTACAGGTTTCCAGGTGAATTTGAAGGAAATAGAGGAGTATACTGTGGGCGGGCAGACTTTTTACCAGTTCCGATACGATTTGGGATATGGAGGTTAACTGCTTTGAGAGGTCGGGTTGGGTTACAAAAGACAGATTCGTATGTACCATTCGTAGGACGCAATGGGTGGATAATTGCCCTCATATTGTGCATTGGACTCTTGTCTCTCGGAGCTGTTAAGGCAGTCTCCCAAAGGAGGGAGTTGCGGGATCTAGAGTTAAGGGTCAAACAAGAGGAGCAGTTTTTGGCGGTTAAGATGACGGTTGGACGACAGGTTGGAGAACTAAAAGAAGAGGTGAAGGAATTAGAAGCCAAGGTAGCTGATTTAGCAGTCATGTTTCCAAAGGATGAGGAGGTCCCTGCTTTACTCAGCTGGCTGAAGTACTGGCTCAAAAATAGTGATGCTGTCCTTACTGATGTCCGTCATAGTAATCTGGAGCGCCTGAACTATTATACACGAACCCAGATTACCCTAGACTATACATCGGATTTTGAGACAGCGGTGAGGATAGCTCACGATCTATTTACATTATTTCCAAGTGTGCGAGTTACATCCGGATATCTTGGGGTGTATGACAATCCCGGTGAAGTAAAAACCAGGCTTAATGTTTATCTTTATTCAATTCCAAACAAGGATTTAGATTGGCGCTTTCCAGCGGAGAAGCCATTGGAACTGTATATGCGAGATATCTTTGCGCCGGATGAACAGCTTGCACTAAAGCTATCTTTAGGAAAGGTTGAAGAACGGTTAGTAGATGGAAAAATCCGGCTTGTGGGAGTCATTATGGACGAAAACAAGAAATATGCTTTAGTAGACGTGAATGGGAAGACCCAGCTTATTACCAAGGGACAGGATTTCCATGACCTAATAGTTCAGATGATCGGCCCAGATTACGTTGCATTGGGTCTATCTGAAAAAGGCCCCTTTGTCTTTATTCGAGGCAACAGTACTAAGTGAGTTTTGTGGAGATGTCTTGACACAGGTCTTTGCTGGCTTTTCATACATATGATTACTTGAAAGGGGAGTTTGCCTATGAAAAAGAGAACATGTATTTTATCTGTTGCTTTTGTAATCTTCGTTTCATCGATTGCTTGGGGAGCTACGTCACTAAATATGAAGTTTGAATCAGCCGATCTCCTCGACGTATTTCAGGCCTTAGGCGAGATCGGAGGGTTTAACATAATCGCCGATGAATCAGTACATGGCACCGTTTCCCTTTCCCTAAAGGAACTCGAGGTGATGGAGGCCGTGGATCTCATCGCCCGTACCAAGGGACTAGCATACCGCATGGTATATAACACATTGGTTGTAGCCACGCCTAGCAGGATAGAAAGCGACTTTGCCGTCGAGAAGTTGATGAATCTGCCGTTAACACATATCCAGCCCGATATGGCAATAGAGGCATTTAAGAGCCTTGGCATCAATGTCCAGGTCTTTCCTGACTATATTGGTAACAGCTTAATCCTTAAGGCTGAGCAGCCAGTGCTACTGTCAATAGAGGAAATCTTACAGAGAATTGACCAACCCCGTACCCTGGAGTATGAATGGGAAGATGAGCCTATCTTTAAGGTGTTTCAGACCTTGGCCAAAGAGGCTGGTTTGAGCCTTATTATGGATCCTTCTGTGGACGCCAAAGTCACCATGTATCTGACGGGCCGTGAACCAGTAGATGGAATTGCCCTAGTTGCCCAAAAAATGGGACTAGATTACCGGATTGAAGGAGAGATACTTTTTGTCTATCCGAAGGACACGGGCAGTCCGGTGACTACCGCCGAAGCCATCAAGATTTTCCAGATGAGTTTCATGAAGGCAAGCCAGTTCAAACCCTTCATGGAAGTCTTGGCTCCCCGGCTTGCTGCAGTCTTTAATGATGAACTTAACGTGTTGTTGGTGCGTGGTCCAGAAAATGAAATCGAACGGCTTGGACAATTCATTGGTCAATATGACAGACCCCAACTTATCATTAACGGTATAGTGGAATCAACGAGTCAAAATATAGCCATTGCAAACGTAGCCGGGAAAAACACACTGTTATGGCAGGGGATTAGACTAGGTACCTATGAAGTGACCGAAGTAACTAGCAACTACGTTGAGATCTGTAACGGACAGAATTGCCTCCGTTATGGTGTATGGGGGAGTAGTTTCCAATGACCCGAAAACCTCTCACTTATGGATTACTTTGGTCTTTAATTCTTGTATTGTTGGCTCCGCTGACCTTGGCGCAGGATGCATTGGTGAACTTCTCCTTCCAAGATGCTGATTTGCTCCAGGTATTCAAGAGCTTAGCTAGTATCGGCAAGCTCAATGTGATTACCGACCGAAGTGTTACTGGAACGGTCACGGTGGAATTATCCAATATTGAAGTACTAGATGCCATTGATTTGGTGGCTCGCACCACCGGGTATCAGTACACTATCGTGGGGGAGACTCTGGTGATCGCAAGTCCAGAGAGGCTTGCGGAGCAGTTTGTATCCAAGGAGTACCATGTATTGACTCCCCAATACATCTCCTTGCCAGATGCTAAGAACTTAGCCAGCCTGATAATAGGTTCCCTAGAGGTTGAGGAAATCCAAGGACATATCATTGTGTATGCGTCCGCGGAGCAAATGGCAATCTTAAATAAGCTCATGGCGGAACTTGGTCAAGGACAACCCCAACCTAGTCTAAATAATGCTTCGGTGGAACAAACACTAAAGGCCATTGCGGATAAAGCAGGGTGGACCCTGTTTTTGGTTGGGCAGATTGAGGGTAGCCTCACCACCGATCTGTCATCGATTCCACCACAGAAGGCCCTTGAGCTTCTAGCTGAGTTCTTCCAATTTGCCTATACCCTAGAGGATCACGTCTTGGTGGTTAGGCCGGTGCAACAGGACCCTGCCAGCCATCGAGTGATTTCGCTAAACGAAATTAGTGCTGACAAGGCCCGCCAGGTGGTGATGAGTATTTACGGAGAGGAGATCGCTGTGGAGACCCTTGGGGAACGGGTCATCGTTTTAAAGGGACAAGCCTCCCTAGTTGATCTTGTCGCCAATGTACTGGCTGAACTGGACCAACCCAGATACCAGGTCCTTGTGGAGGCTCGGATTCAGGAAGTAACCAGGGAGGATATTGCTAAGTTAGGCCTTAGTTGGACTCTACCGAATATAGAAGCTAGCAATGGGGGTAAGCCCTTTGCCCTAAATATCGATTGGCCCAACCTGGAGGTGGCCCTAGACGCCCTCTTATCCCAAGGTGATTCTCGCCTCCTTGCTCATCCTAAGATTGCCGCCATAGATGGGGAAAAGGCCCGAATTTTCATCGGGGATCGGATACCGATCATATTGAAAACCGAAGTGGGAGATACAGTCAGAGAGACCATTGACTACTTCGAATCCGGTGTTTTGCTCGAGATCACTCCGCGGATCAGTAGTGAAGGTACCATTACGCTTCAAGTCGATACCCAGGTGAGCAGTATGACCGGCTCAACTACCCAAGGCTATCCCCAAACCCGTACTAGAGAAGCACAGACCCAGGTACGGGTCAAGGATGGACAACCCCTCATGATCGGTGGGTTGATAAAAGATGAACAGTCCCAGGATGATGTTGGACTTCCGATCCTATCCCAGTTGCCTTTGCTTGGTGGATTGTTTCAGACTAAATCAAGCAAGTCCAAGCAAATGGAGATGCTAATATTCCTAGTACCCCACATCGTTACCGACGATAAGCTCGATGTGGTGCCCGAGGGGGAAATAGCAATTCCCCTACTGCAACCAGCTGAGCCAGATAAGACTGCCCTGCTGCTTGATCTGGGAAGTCTGTCAAAAAGCAATCTTGATTTTAGGCTGGAAAGACGGACTAATCCTTGGGTCTATTCCTTTCTTGGTTGCGTGGGTGATCTAAGCTGGGGTATTGGTGCCGGAGTACGACGTATGTACGAACCCGCTTGGGCGGAACTGGGCTTATACTATTTGACCGCTGGACAGGAAACTGGTTATTCAGTCTACACAAGTTCGGGGCTGCGCTTTCGCTCTGAAGGCTTTATTCTTGAAGGATACTGGTCCTATTGCCTACGCAACGAACCCAAAATTCCAGCTATCCCAGGTAAGACTGAGGGTACCGGGGTAGGCTTTAATGTGGGAGTGGAGTTTTAGTCGATATGTTGTATCTATTGCTTTTTGCCACGGGCGGCGTTATCGGTAGTTTCCTGAATGCTTGTATTTACCGATTACCCCGACGGATCTCCATGGTATTTCCTCCCTCGGCATGTCCTAGATGTAAACACCGATTGGGTGCCTTGGATCTTGTGCCCGTATTAAGCTATCTATGTTTGCGAGGGCGCTGTAGATACTGTCACGGGGCCATTCCCACTAGATATCTGATTGTCGAATTACTGGCGGGAGTGTGGTTACCAGTCTCGTGGTGGATGACTAGAGAAGTCGCCTCTTTTCTGTGGTTTAGCGTCAATGGTCTTCTATTGCTATTAGCAGGGATCATTGACAAAGAGACGGGGCTGATTCCCAACAAAGTAACCTATGGGGGGGCAGCCTTTGGGTTGGCCTATTACGGGCTTAAGCAGCTTGACATGCTACCCCCTGCCCTTTTAGGGGGGCTTGTTGGGTTTGGTACAATCCTGTTTATTCGCCTCATCTACCCAAAGTCCATTGGTATGGGTGATGCTAAACTATTAGGGTATATAGGTATCATCACGGGACCGGGCCAAGCCCTCCTAGTACTATTCCTAGCTGCCGTATTCGGTCTCATAAGCAACATACACTTATTTGTCCGGAGGGGAAAGCAGGCACTAACAACCCGTGTACCCTTTGGCCCGTTTATCGCGGTGGCAGGATGGATTGTCTTCCTCTGGGGAGATACACTGATCTTCTGGTGGACCAACTTGTTTGTGTGATTCCTCAGGCCTCGCCCTTTCGTAAAGCTACATAGGTTCTAACAATGGCCTTAATCACAATCACCAGAACGGGTCCAATAAGAAGACCCCAGGGACCAAAAAACACGATCCCGGCGTACATGGAGATCAACATGGCTAGCGGATGGACACCGATGGTGTCTCCCATTACATAGGGCTGGATTACCTGTCGAACAATGAGGATTGTTAGATACAGCACAACTAGGCCAACAGAGACCTTCGGATGCCCGAGCAGGAAGGAGAACAAAGCCCACGGTAGCATGAGAAAGCCTGGGCCAATTACTGGAATGATGTCCAAAATCCCGGTGGCTAAAGCTAGTAACAACCAATAGCGGCTGCCGATCAAGAAATACCCAAAGGAAGCTATCGCCACTGTAATAGCTACGAAAAAGAGCTGTGATTTGATTAACCCGATGATATCAATTGTGATCCGATCCCTCAAAAGGTTCAATGGTTCACGCCATTTTCGCGGGGTAAGCTGAGTCATGGCATTAATAATGGTATTCTTATCTCGGCTGATGATATATGTTCCCAGGAAGATGACCACGATCACAAACATAGAGGAAGGTAACCCCGAAAGGGCATTGAGGATGCTATTTACCAGCTGTATGGCTGTACCCTCCAAAGACTTGCCAAAGGTCTCGATAGTCTCCTGGATCTTGGCGCTGACTGGTTTTGGCAGGTTGCTACTAAATTCCTCGTATTGAATCAGCAGATTATTGATGGAGTCGCTGATCTCCACCCGGTATTGGGGCAGTAGATTGGCAAGTTCCCACAGTTCGGTCATCACCTTGCTAAACATCATCACCAGGATATAACCGAAGACTACTATAACGGTGCCTAAAGTGAGTAAAACAGCCAAGGAACGGGGAAACTTCAGTCTGCTTTGTAAAAAACCAACCACTGGATCTAACAGTTCTGCCAAGATCAAAGCTACAATAAATGGGATCAAACTGATCAGAACATAACGGAGCAACACGATTATCGAGGGTAGTATCTCAGTTGTTACTGCACTAAGTAGTCGAGCAAGCAAATACAAAGTGATGATGAGTCCCATCACAATAAGTAAGGGGATTCCCACTTTTTTCAAGTCAAGCTTAGACCAATTGATCTTACCCAATGTTTGCACCCCTTAAAGATCGCGTTCCGTCAGGATCAGGATCCCTTTACCTTCTAATAATGCGGCCGTCACACCCATGCCCGGTTTCTTACTCCCCGTGAAACTCCCGTCATGAATCATCCTAGAGCCACAAGATGGGCTATTGTCTTTAAGAATGGCCTGCTTTATCCCTGTTAGGTCTGCCAATTTGAGAGTCTCCATGGCGCCCAAAACAAAAGAATTGGTCACATCTTCACCGTCTTTACTTACAACCTTTGCGAGACCCTGTAGCACCGCTTTGCCGTCAGTTCCTTTGATCTCGCAAGGGACACGTGGCGTAGAAAGCCCCCCAAGCTGCTCTGGGCATACGGGTATAGCCCGTCCTTCTTGTACTAGTTTGCACGCCAACTTATTACATTGGCTCTTACCATCATAGCGGCATTTGATACCCACTAGGCAGGCACTGATTAGCATCAAAGGCATCACCTTGTTCCTTCCGACAAGTACATTATAGCAAACAATGCCGGACGTGCATACGTGTAGTTTCAGCGTTTTGTCTACTGCGCCGGTTGTTGGGTGATAAATCAACCTATACATAATACCGGATAGTTCTGCTTATCAGACATTAAACTGGGAAAACAAGGAATTTAAGTGAAAGATGTCGAACCTACTACACATAATTATCTTGTGTATCCCAAAATGTTTAGGAGCGTCGCTTACATGCAAATCAAGTTGACCTTACAAAATGAACCTAGTGGTTTGGTATGGTTACCCCGAGCTAACCTACATATTCTTCAGGCCTTTGTGTACCAGCTCTTTTCCGAGCGGCTTGCGTGCTTCTTACACAATGAAGGATTTCCCTTTGAGAAGCGGACCTTCAAACTATTCACCTTTTCTTGGCTTAGTGGAGTAGAACCGATTAAGATCATCAAAGACATGGTTGTCCTTCGTTCACCCCTTACCCTGCATATTTCTTCGCCACTACTACATATTCTTCAAGATGCAGCTACCGGTGCCCTTACGAAGGATTCAGTTCGCCTGGGGAACAACGAATTATACTGTGCTGGCGTGGAAGTTATTGATCAGAAAGTGACTGACGATGCCATAGTGATCCGCGCGCTCTCTCCTATAACCTGCTATTCGACACTGCGCAAAGAGGACGGCAAACCATATACCGTCTTCTATGAACCGATAGAACAAGAATTCCAGCAACAAATCGATCAGAATCTACGGAAGAAGCACTCGATTTGCTGGCCTACCCAGCCCATTTCGGAACAGAGAGTTGTACTGGAGCCTGTGGACAAGCCTAGACGACAGATTGCTGTTTTCAGCAGGGAAACAAAAATGCCAACCAAGGGTTGGTGGGGCACCTTCCGGGTCCATGGTCCCAGGGAATTGCTGCAAGTAGGGGTTAACGCTGGTTTTGGCAGTAAGAATAGCAGTGGTTGGGGTTGTGTTGAGGTGTTGAAATCGAGGGAATAAGGAGGCATTTTATCATGGGATTTCTGAATGCTGTAAGAGATATTGGACGAGTGCAAACAGCCGGTATGGAAGAAGATTCCACAGTAAAATTTTCACAGTTGCCTATGATTCCGATTGTGCAAAAATCCAGGAATGACCAACAAGAGACCAAAAAAGAGCAAGTGATTCAGGTTTGGTTAAGGACGGCTGATCCATTTGCCGAAGTCCTCGACATACAAGGCATTGATAGGTTTAGAGTAGTTGATTATCTAGCTGATGGCCTATCCGTTGTTGCTCGGCAGGAGCAAAAACGTCGTATGCTTTTCAAAGAACCGTCCGGAAACAATGTGACGTGGAGTTACTCTCCCATATATCGCTTGGGGAAACCCAAGAGAAACAGCCTAAGAGAGTTGCTTGGTGAAAAGGGACGGTTAGAAAGGTTGCAGAAAACAACGCTAAACAATTACGAGAAGGAAGGGGTCTTCGCCCCCGGATCTGTTGACTTGCTTATGAATGCCCTCCACGAACAGTCGGAAACCTTAGCAGAGCTCTGGTCGGATACGGAGCGTTCATATCTGCTGATGTTTGGCATATCCCACCAAGATAGTTTCTTGTATCCCGGCGATATACCAGCCTTTGTGAGTTACTTTCGAGATAAGGTTAAAAGACAAGTCTTTGATGATGCCTTCTCATCGCCGTGTGCCCTGTGCCAAACATCATCGGCCGCATGCGTTAATCTTGATACGGTGTTCAAATTTGCTACATTTGATAAACCCGGATACCTACCGGGAATGGGAAGCGGCGGAAAAGACAGGTCTGCGGCCAAGGTGTTCCCGGCGTGCATAGACTGCTATTCCGCTCTTCTGGTAGGACGTGAGGAACTGGATGTGCAGTTTTGTGATCGCCGCACGATTAGCGGAATTAATATTTATGTTGTCCCGGAGCTTATTACCGGCACCAAGCGAATGGACGCAGCAGCTCGGGCGGCCACTGGCTTTATAACGGAGGGGGTGGCGGGAAAAGAGAGTGTGTTCAGTAGTCTTGCGCGGCGCGATGAATTACTTGTCTTTCACTTTGTATTTTGGGAGTCTAATCAGGCTCAGGAGAGGATTCATCTTATGGTTGAGGATGTACCCCCGTCTTATCTAAGATTTCTTGAGGATACGTGGTTGGAAACAGCTGATGTTTTCGGCATAAAGGAAGACGGAAGAAGAACACTTGATGGTGCATTCCGAACTCTATTCAGAGCCACTAGATCCTTTGCAGGCGAGCGACAACAGGATAAAAATGTGATGACAGAGTATACCATATCCTTAGTCGGCAAGCTCTTGAATAATGAGTGGGTGGACTCGAAGATGATGAAGACTCTAGCTGTATCCCGCATGCCAGGTTTGGTAAACGATCCAAAATGGATGAAATATGCGTCGAATAATGTACGAGAACTTGGCGCGTTAGTTGACTTTCTTGATAGATATAATGGGAGGCGGTAACTGATGAACCTAAGTTTCTTTGATCAATTTTCAGATCAGTATCTACAAAAAGATGAGGGAAAGGGGGTTTTCCTTGCCGGAATCACCTTAGGAATGCTCGCGAGGGGCCAAGTTAGTAAAGGTGATGATATTGCCAAGGCACCACTTTTTAAACAACTGAACTTCGGCAAAATGATGTTACGGGACCTTAAGAAACACTTATCTAGGGTTCCGGAGTTAACGCGAGTGTATCGGGTTAAAGGAGCTGGACGACTGGAACATCTTGCCGCGGAAGCCGGTTCTTTGATGCTTAAAAGCGGGATTCCTGAGTTAGGTGTTGATGGAAACTTTGCTTTTTCGGTTGCATTTTTGAATCCATGGCCATATTACGCAGCAATATTCGAAATTGATGTCGCCGAAGAACAAGTAGCGATGGATACCAATGAAGTCAATGAGGACGATGAATAAGGAGGTTAATCGAAATGTCTTTCGAAAACAGAAGAGAATTATTGTTCGTCTATACCGTAAAAGATGCTAACCCCAATGGTGATCCTCTAAATGCAAATCACCCTCGCTATGATGAGGATGCCGGACAATTACTTGTTTCTGATGTCAGGATTAAACGCACGATTAGGGATCAGTGGGTCAGGGATGGGCTCAACGTTTTTGTGGATGGTGAACCAAAGACTCTAAAAACTCGTTTTGAGGAGCTAAAGAAGAAAACCAATGGGCAGACTGGGGAGGAAGTACTCTCGCAGTGCATCGATGCAAGATTGTTCGGGGCGACTTTTGCATTAGGTAGCGAAAGCTTTTCCTGGACTGGGCCGGTGCAGTTTAAATGGGGCAGATCGCTAAATCGATCTCGTGTGGAGTTAGTTCAGGGTACAGCGGCTTTTGTCTCACGAGAAGGTAGTGAGCAGCGTTCTTTCCGTAACGAATACATTGTTCCCTTTGCGGTTATTGCGGCCTATGCCATAGCTAATCAATACCCTTCCCAGGTAACCGGGGCCACCGATGCGGACTTGGATCTGCTTATTGATGGGATGTGGGATGGCACCGTTAACCTTATTACAAGGAGTAAGGTAGGGCATGAACCACAGTTAATCCTCCAGGTTGTGTATAACGAAGGTTTTAACGGTATTACCGGTTCCCTGGATGATAGAGTGAAGTTAGTCGACGATGAAGGACGATGTCTTTCCGAAGAAGAACAGTTGGCCCTAAGATCCTTGGCGAATATACAGCTTGATGTTTCAGAGCTAAGTGACGCGATTCTTTACCATGACGAAGCTATAAAATTAGTGGATATCGTCCACTCCAAAGATTTAAAACTGCTTGGATTAGAACGGTTGAGCCAACTTGGTAATCGGTTGGCCGTCGAAAAGAGGTGAAGCCGGTGGCAACGGTCTTTGAAGTCACAGGGCCGGTGGCTATGTTCCGCAAGCCCTATACGACGACTTCTGCAGTTTCCTTTGCATTTCCGCCGCCTACCGCTATTGCTGGAATGATTGCTGCAATTATTGGTCTCGGAAATGGAAGTGATCAAGACGCCACCAATGCAGAGTATTGGTCATACATGAGAGGAACCAGGATTGCTATTAGGATCGCCGCCCCAATCCGTTGGAAGAACCATTCGGTGAACCTGTGGAACACGAAGAATCCGCAGAGAAATCCGCGGGTCCAGGTAAAGCATCAGTTTGTAGGTTCGCCCCGATACCGGGTTTATGTCTCGGGGGGGCTGGAAGAAAAACTGAGAAGCTTTATCGAGTCAGAGACCTTCATATACACGCCTTGTCTTGGCACAGCCTATGCCATTGCCGATTTACAGTATATCGGTTTCTATCCTTGGAGCGAGGCCCAAGAAGACGTTCTCGAAGTAGACACGGTTCTTCCGTGGGACGAGGGGGTGAAAATAGATGCCCTTCGCTCGGGTGGGGCATTTAGAGAGATTGTTCCCTTTGAATTAGACCAGGAACGGGGGCTGGTCGAGAGTGTTACGGTCTTGTATCCGACAGCGGTGGACCGTAAGTTGCATCTACTAGAGAGAGGTGTTCTTGATGTCACACGATGCGGGGACGATGTGGTTGCCTGGTTCCCTGCCTGGTGACCTAAAAAGCCATGAGAAAAAACGCCTGTCGGATCACCTACAAAATGTAGCGGAGACTGCTAAGCACTTAGCACAAGCCCACGGAATCGACGTGGACGAAAAAGCACTTGAAGCCATCGGGTGGACACACGATCTTGGTAAAGTCCACCCGAAGTTTCAAGCATATTTAGACGGTGCTCCGCAGGGTATCAATCATTCTTTGCCATCTTCCTATTTTACACTTAGTATGACAAAGGATATCCTTGCTGCTGAGGCCGTACGACGCCATCATAGCGGTCTTCAAGATGTTAACCAAGTAAGAAACTTCTGGACAAGCGATCGACAGGATTTCCAAGTAATCAATAACGAAATGAAAAAGCTGGTTCCCAACTGGCCTATGCAGTTTACCCAGGAGGGCTGGTATGACTTTGTCGATTTCCTAAACCTTGATTGGGAAGTGAGTGCCAAAGACTGGTTGAGACTTCGTGCACTCTACTCTCTGTTTATCGCGGCAGATCGGATGGATGCAGTCGGAGTACAGAAGGTGGCTTTCTCCAATTTGCCTGAGTTTCATTTACCCAATTTCCCAAAAGACGGTGAAATGAACATATGGCGCACCAAAGTACGTAAGATGTGCCTGGGAAATCTTCCGGACAAAATTCTTCCTGGTGTTTATACGCTAACGCTACCCACCGGTGCTGGCAAGACGGTCACCGGTCTACAAATTGCTAAAGAAATGGCGACTAGAACAGGTGCAACTTCGATCATCTATGCGCTTCCCTTTATCGCAATTGTAGAGCAAAATGCTAAGGTAGCACGGGAGGTCTTTCAAGCACATGTCCAAGAGGATCACAGTGGAGTGGGCTCTGCTGACGAGGAAAGTAATGAGCTTTCACAGAATCCATGGGGTCGCATGTCTAGTTACTTTCGGTATTGGACTGAGCCGGTGGTAGTAACAACCCTAGTAGCTTTCTGGCGTGCATTGTTTGAAGCACGTGCGAATGCGACAATGAACTTTCATCGACTAAGTGGTGCTGTTGTGATTCTTGATGAGCCACAGAGTATTAGTCCTGAACTTTGGGAGGGTTTTGGCAAGACTATGGCTTATTTGGCAGAACATTGGGGCACCACCTTCTTGCTTATGACGGCTACTCAGCCCCTCATCGGCCAAGGGCGGGAACTCGCGCAAGGTATCGAGCCATTTCCAAAATCACGGCATACATACGAATTTCTCGATCAGAAATTCGAGTTGCAGCAACTACCGCAAGTACTCCGAGAGCACCTACCCTTTTGTGAGGGCTCGGGTATGATGGTGCTAAATACGAAGAAGTCTGCCTATGAACTGTGGGACCTGCTTCAAAACCCCAAAAAAGACGGGCATCTAGAAGGATCGGTGCTGTTCCTTTCTCGTTCCATGGCGCCCATACACCGTCGCCGTATCCTAACAGCTTTGAAAGGATTACAAAGGCGGGGTCGCAAGCATTACTTAGTTGCTACCCAGGTAGTGGAGGCGGGAGTTGATCTTAGTTTTGACTGGGTCTATCGAGATGTTGGTCCGCTGGATTCAATAATTCAGGCAGCCGGAAGATGTAATCGACACTTTGATCATACTAAACCGCCGGGTAGCGTGTTGGTTGCCGAGCTTGTTAATACGCAGGGTCGTGCCTTTCATTCCTTTGTCTACAGCCAAATCTTAACCAACGGTGCAAAGGAAGTTCTATCAAAGTATAAGGCCTTTACCGAACAGGAAGTATCCGTCTTGATTGACGAGTACTACCGTGTAATCATGGATGGTCTGCGACCGAAGGATTGCTTCGAGCTGATTAACAATGGTGAATGGGGAAGCATCCCTCCCCTTATCGAAACCAAGTACTACGGTGAGGTTCAGGTGTTTGTGGAACTTGATCAAGGACTAATACAGATACTCAAACAGCTAGAATCAACCGAGTGGACATTTGAGAATCAAGAGCGAATACGGCAGTTGTGGCGAAGAGCTTCGCAATACATGATCGAAGTTCCTTTTAAGTCTCTTTTGAAAAGCAGAGAGATTGCCGCAACGATTAGTACCACCAGTGCAGAACCGCCCGTTCGAGCCATTCTCAATGGCGAATACTGGCTAATTTCAAAGGATGCTCTAGGCACGATTTATCATCCATTGGCGGGATACATACCGCCGGATCTCGGTGAAGAGGATGTCGGAAATGTTATATTCTGAGGATCCACGTATTGGAGGTACTGTTGTATGGTATTACATGATCTGTCCGCGTCAGGTGTGGTTCATAACACGAGGGATAGAGCCTAACCAGGATGATGATCTTCTTCTGATGGGGAGGATAATTGATCAGACTACTTATAGGCGGGACAAGCATAGTGTTGTCTTCGGTGATAACCGATTCGATATTGTTCGCCAACAGGACGGGGCTTTGGTTATTGCGGAAGTGAAGAAGAGTAGCAAATCAATTGAAGCTGCTAGGCTGCAATTGGCTCACTATCTCTATGAACTTGAAAACGAAGGTTTCAACGCTAAAGGTCTGCTGCAGTTTCCTACTGAACGGAGGACAGAAGAAGTCATACTAGATGAGCGGCTTCGTAACCAACTTGAGGAAGCATATTATCAGATCCAGATCATATCTAAAGCAACGAGCCCGCCTGTGCTTGAGAAGCGAGGCTACTGCAAATCCTGTGCGTATGTTCAATGGTGTTGGAGCTAGGAGGGAGATGGGTGGGAAAAAGTCTCTACATATTGTCGTCGGGTCGGCTAGCGCGGAAAGACAATACTATTGTTATTGAAAACGATGAAGGCCGCAGATTTGTGCCTGTCGAGACTGCCGATGAGATCATGATCTTTGGGGACGTCACGTTGAACAAGCGGTTTCTTGAGTTTGCAACGGAATATCATTTGGCTCTGCACTTTTTCAATCATTATGGATACTATCAGGGTACGTACTATCCCCGGGAACATTACAATTCAGGGGCAGTTATCATAAAACAATGCGAGCACTACACAAACGAGGAATTGAGGCTAAAGATTGCGAGTAGATTTGTCTATGGGGCCATAGAAAACATGAAAAAGGTAGTTGGTTATTATGGTAGAAGACAGGACAGTAGCCTTGAAGCAATCGAAGACAGCCTCGATTTAGCAAAAAAGGATGTAACCGAGGCAACCGGCATTACCACATTAATGGGCATTGAAGGCAAAGCAAGAAACGCTTACTACAAAATGTTTGATCGTGTGGTTCAGGATCCAGCATTTAGCTTTGAAATCCGTAGCCGCCGTCCGCCCCAAAACAGAATGAACGCGCTAATTAGTTTCCTCAACAGCATGTGCTACGTGACAGCATTGGGTCAGATTTACCAAACACATCTTGATCCAAGGATTGGTTACCTACACGAAACCAATTTCAGACGCTTTTCGCTGAATCTAGACATCGCTGAGATCTTCAAGCCGATCCTCGTGGACCGATTGATTTTCACGTTGCTTAACAAGAAAATGATTGAGGCGAAGCATTTCGCCAAAGAGGGCAATGCTATGTACCTAACCGATACTGGTCGGGGTATTGTTCTCCGTACTTGGGAGGAACGACTCAGGGAGACCATAACACATCCGCGCTTAAACCGGAAAGTTAGTTACCGTACTTTGATCAAGATGGAAGTATACAAACTTGAACGGCATATTCTTGGAGATGCGGAATACCGGCCGTTTATCTCAAGGTGGTAAGTATGTTTGTTCTTATGGTATATGATGCTGGTGAGAAACGGGTAAACAAGGTACTGAAGGTTGGACGTCGGTACCTGACATGGGTTCAAAATTCGGTTTTAGAAGGGGAACTAACACCTGGGCTCTACGCGCAACTGAAAGCGGATTTGCTTGGTATTATTGACAAAGACTACGATAGTGTTATCCTATATACATGGCGCGTTGAAAAGTATACAAGAAGAGAAGTCTTAGGCCAAGAGAAAAGTGAGGGTCCAGATGTTTTTATCTAGTTTTCATCCGCGTCGACCCTCAGTAGCGCGAAAACCCCGGGACATCGACGCGGTTTTGTCAACTAAGCTAAAATGTCTAAGTCCGCGCTATGAAGGTGATAGCCTTGAATTGCCTTTTCCTGCCATCCAGAATTGTTATTGCAGGGAAATAGCAAACTGCCAGTGTAACGAGGGTTTCAGATCTTCCTATGAGGGATGGAAACTGGCTTCTCCACCCGGTTCATGGGGTTTTTCAAGATGTTTCAGATCTTCCTATGAGGGATGGAAACACTCGTATCGTCTGCCAACCATCAAGCAGATCCCGTTTCAGATCTTCCTATGAGGGATGGAAACAACAGCTCTCAGCGGGGCTCGAGGAAGGCTCCAAGTTTCAGATCTTCCTATGAGGGATGGAAACTACACGCGGGTCATGGCTGACGGATTGACGATTCGGTGTTTCAGATCTTCCTATGAGGGATGGAAACAGCTTTGTTGCGCTGTGCTTGGCAGTATCTAGAATGTTTCAGATCTTCCTATGAGGGATGGAAACCTCGGAAGGGCGATACACAGGAAGCCCGGAGATTGGTTTCAGATCTTCCTATGAGGGATGGAAACAGTTAGAGGTTGTTTATAGAGAGTCTAGGTCCTAACGTTTCAGATCTTCCTATGAGGGATGGAAACCGTCCCAGAGTGGCATGACTGATGACGATATGATTGTTTCAGATCTTCCTATGAGGGATGGAAACAGTTTCTGTTCCATTCTAGTACCTCCAGTCTTCTTCTGGTTTCAGATCTTCCTATGAGGGATGGAAACATACATCCTTGCGAATAACTCCCGGGAGCCATCCGCGTTTCAGATCTTCCTATGAGGGATGGAAACAGTGCTTCACCTTTTTCAGGTCTTCCTCATCGGTGTTTCAGATCTTCCTATGAGGGATGGAAACTCCAGGAGTGCCTCGCGGCCTCCTGTACTTCCTCCGCGTTTCAGATCTTCCTATGAGGGATGGAAACTAGACGCGGTCGCTGGTCTGGTTGACAGTATCACTGTTTCAGATCTTCCTATGAGGGATGGAAACAGGGAAATCCGCAAGATGAAGGATGGTAACGGGCAGTTTCAGATCTTCCTATGAGGGATGGAAACTATTTCTGTCCGTGCGCCTCGACCTCTTCCTTGGTCGTTTCAGATCTTCCTATGAGGGATGGAAACTTTTGGGCGGCTATAAGGGAGGATGACTTGATATGGTTTCAGATCTTCCTATGAGGGATGGAAACTATTCAGCACGGCAAGATATATATCCATCCGGTGGGTTTCAGATCTTCCTATGAGGGATGGAAACACCACGCCAACGTGCCTTTTCAGCCCTCACGTCAACGTTTCAGATCTTCCTATGAGGGATGGAAACTATGGATAGTAGCTTGTTAAACCGCATAACCATGCGGTTTCAGATCTTCCTATGAGGGATGGAAACCCTCGAGAGAGACGGCGAGGTATGGACTGGAGAAAGTTTCAGATCTTCCTATGAGGGATGGAAACACTTCCTCCTCGAAGAGCTTTACTATGGAGAATGGGTTTCAGATCTTCCTATGAGGGATGGAAACCGAAAAAATAGCTTCCATACGGTGGACACCCTATAGTTTCAGATCTTCCTATGAGGGATGGAAACGCGGCAGCTGGAGGAGAACAAAGGTGCCTAGGAAGTTTCAGATCTTCCTATGAGGGATGGAAACGTTGCTTGTTGGTTGCTGCTTGTTGGTTTTGGATCTGTTTCAGATCTTCCTATGAGGGATGGAAACGGAGGATGTTTTCGGCAATACAGGACACATCGAATTGTTTCAGATCTTCCTATGAGGGATGGAAACCATTCCCCCAAATATTCTACAATATCTCTATTCGCGTTTCAGATCTTCCTATGAGGGATGGAAACTATGGATCTTCCAAATCGTACCCTTCGGCCTGCCCGTTTCAGATCTTCCTATGAGGGATGGAAACCGACGGTCCTCGATGTACAGCCGGTCCTTGCCATACGTTTCAGATCTTCCTATGAGGGATGGAAACCCGAACTTCAATACACTGGACTTTGCCGGGGCGGGGTTTCAGATCTTCCTATGAGGGATGGAAACCTGTCAAGCATCTGGTCAGCAGCGGCGCCATAGTCCCCGTTTCAGATCTTCCTATGAGGGATGGAAACCATCATGATGTAAACCGTGGTACAATGGACTCAAAGTTTCAGATCTTCCTATGAGGGATGGAAACCCTTTACGCCCTCCGGCAGTTGCCCGGTGAGGGCGTCGTTTCAGATCTTCCTATGAGGGATGGAAACAAGGAAAGACGGAGTGAGATCGAGAAGCAGATCGCGTTTCAGATCTTCCTATGAGGGATGGAAACTGGCCATAATTTTATTTCCTCCTTCGCCGTTCACGGTTTCAGATCTTCCTATGAGGGATGGAAACAGGTTGCAAGCCAAAAAAACAAAGGAGGAACAAATGTTTCAGATCTTCCTATGAGGGATGGAAACGGATTTGCAATATTTTCTCTAGTAGGCATGTGTAGTGTTTCAGATCTTCCTATGAGGGATGGAAACGCGTATCAGCGGGCGTCAGGCTAATACTGATCCGGTTTCAGATCTTCCTATGAGGGATGGAAACACAACATCACAGATCGTTCCTGCCGGAGGGCAAGGTTTCAGATCTTCCTATGAGGGATGGAAACAGCACTTAACACCCGAAGAGCAAGTGCGCAAACTCGTTTCAGATCTTCCTATGAGGGATGGAAACCGGGAGACATCACCCAAGAAAACGGGCGAGTATGCCGTTTCAGATCTTCCTATGAGGGATGGAAACCCGATATGCCTCTTTGAGCTCCCGGTACAGTGGTTCGTTTCAGATCTTCCTATGAGGGATGGAAACCACGAAATTGGGTGCCAAGACTCAAGAGAGCTACGGTTTCAGATCTTCCTATGAGGGATGGAAACCAGGTCACTCGCCGTCACGAGGAGAGCATCGCCAAGTTTCAGATCTTCCTATGAGGGATGGAAACATTACAATACCGAAAACAATCTGGTGGTAGCTGATCGTTTCAGATCTTCCTATGAGGGATGGAAACTAGTGGTGGCCGCATTGGTGGCCTTGATTGGGTATGGGGTTTCAGATCTTCCTATGAGGGATGGAAACGATTGAGCAACGAGTTTGCCCGTCATCGTCCCGCCGGTTTCAGATCTTCCTATGAGGGATGGAAACTCAAGATCGGCTAGCGGTCCTTCTTTGGCTGGCGAGAGTTTCAGATCTTCCTATGAGGGATGGAAACTTCGTGCCCCTTCACCTGTCGCATAGGTGAGGGGCTTGTTTCAGATCTTCCTATGAGGGATGGAAACACCCAACTTGGATCGGCGGTAGAGGGAGCCAAGATCGTTTCAGATCTTCCTATGAGGGATGGAAACAATTCAAAGATGGCGGGTATCACTTCGAGTTTATGGTTTCAGATCTTCCTATGAGGGATGGAAACCCGTGTAAGCCTCATATGAGGTGTTTCCCGGCACGGTTTCAGATCTTCCTATGAGGGATGGAAACGACTTGCAAAGCGTGATGCAAGGTTTTG